>CBFDAZ010000573.1:0-4212 GCA_965602825.1 uncultured bacterium | reverse complement strand
CCGACGGGCCTGGAGACCCGTCGGCACGAACGACCCCCAGATCTTCGAGGCAGTCGCTCATGCCGCGGTGGCGGCACCCGGAAACGATGAAGATGGCAGCCTCGGTTCGATCTGACCACAGCCGATGCGGCCGTACGGAGGCCTTCTGGTGTACGAGGGGCTCTCGCCCCGATGCCGTTCGCTATCCGTGGCCTAAGGGGCGGAGCTGGAGCTCCGCCCCCACGGGGGAATCCCAAATCTCCGAGGCAGCCACTCATGCCGCGAGGCGGCACCCAGAAACGACGAAGATAGCCGTTGTGCCGGCGCTTTCGGGCCCGCTACGCCGACGGGCCTGGAGATCCGGCGGCACGAACGACCCCCGGATCTTCGGAGCAGTTGGCCATGCCCCGGTGGGACACCCGGCGCGACCTCCGTCCTCAATAGCCCGACGTCACACTTGCGCCGTCACGGTCGCCGGCTCCCTTGCCTCGCGAGACCGACGCCGCCCGAAGGCGTCCAGCGCCGCTTCGAGCATCGGGTGCATCGTGCAGATGCGTTTTGCGCGGATGATCGCATCCCACACAGGCTCCGCCTTCTTCCAGCCGCCGGCGATGGCGAGGTGGCGCAGGCGGCCCCCCCAATCGCTCTTGGCCCACGCGCCCCGGAAGATCGAGCCCCAGCGATAGAAGTCCCGGTAGGAACGCCAATAGCCCTCCTCCAGCGCCTGCCGGCTCATCTGCGCGGGCCGGAAGACGGCGTGGCGCGTGTCGTACAGGTCCCAGTTGTCGCTCGTGATCCGGCCCTGAGCGACCAGGCGTGAGTGGAGTTTGGTGCCGGGGTAGGGAGTCAGGATGTGGAAGGTCGTCGTCTCGACGCCTTGCGCCACGGCCCACTCCACCGTGCGCTCGAAGACCGTCTCATCGTCCCCGTCCATCCCGTAGACAATGCTCGCATTGACCATGATCCCCAGGTCGCGCAGGCGGCGGATGGCCTCCTCGTAGTCGCGGTGCAGGTTCTGGCACTTGTTCTGCTCGCGCAGGTTGGCCTCGCTCAAGGTCTCAAAGCCGATGAACAGGCTGCGCAGGCCAGCCCGAGCGGCCCTCTCCATCAGCGGCTGGTTGAGAGCGGCCTGCACCGTCCCGCCCGCCTGCCAGACGCGCCCCATGCCGACCATCCCCTCGCAGACCTCGGCAGCGAACCCGAGGTCGCCGAAGAAGTTGTCGTCCAGGAAGTACAGGTGGCGGCCGGGAAGGCTCTCGATCTCGGCAAGCACGTCGTCAACCGTCCAGGTGTAGAAGGGCTTGCCGCCCTTGAAGAACGGCGTCTTGTAGCAGAAGTCGCACGAGTGCGGGCAGCCGCGGGTGGCGACGAGGGAGTTCGGCGCCAGGTACAGGTGCCGCTTGATCAGGTCGCGGCGCGGTCTCGGCTGCCCGACGAGCGTCCGCTCGCGCGACTGGTAGCGGCGACCGGGCCTGCCGGCGCGGAAGTCGGCCACGAACCTCGGCCAGGTATCCTCGCCCGGGCCCAGGAAGACCGTGTCAGCATGTTGCGCGGCCTCCTCGGGAAGACTGGTCACGTGCGGCCCGCCCAGGCAGACGTGGGCGCCGCACTTCCGGTAGTGATCGGCGATCTCGTAGGCGCGGTAGGCCGAGGTGATGTAGACCTGGATCGCCACCAGCTCAGGGTCATCGTTGAGTCTGAGGGTCTCGACGTGCTCATCGACCAGACTTACCTCGTCTGACGGGTCGAGGTACGCCGCCAGCGTCGCCATGCCCAGCGGCGGGAACAGCGAGTACTTGACAGACCGGAAGAACGGGCTCTTCGCTTCGGTCAGTGCCGGGAGGATCAGCTTCGCTCTCATCGTCACCACCCTCACGCATTCGGTTCTTGTGGCTGTGTGAGGGCATTGTCGCCGAAGGCGGGCCTCCCGGGCGACGGCTTGAATCCGCGATGTTGCGCACTCTCGGGCGCCGGCAAGCGCACCCAAGGCGCCTCCCGAAGCACCTGAGTGCTTGACGTAGCAGGCCGTCCTGTGGCGTGATGATAGGCACGGCCGTGGCGACAGAGCGACCGGCGGAGGCCCGAGATGCTGAAGCTGCTCATCGTGGAGGACAACAGCAACCTCAGACAGGCGCTCAAGACGGGCTTTGAGGCCCTGGGCGAGGTCGAGGTGGTGGGCGATTGCGAAAGCGGCGAGGAGGCCGTCGAGGTCTGCCTGCAGAGCGAACCGGACGCCGTCCTGATGGACGTGCAGCTTGCCGGTGCGATGAACGGGATCGAGGCGGCCGTGGCGGTCCGCAAGGAGTTCCCCAGGAAGCCCGTCGTCTTCTACTCGATCCAGGATGATGACGCTTACTACCGCGCCTTCCGCCGCTCGGGGATCCTGAGCCACTACGCCTACGTGCGGAAGTCGAACTACCTCCTCCCGGAGATGATCCTGCCGCTGCTGACCGATGCGATCGAGGGCAAGAGCACCATCGACTCCGAGATCGAGACGCGCGTCCACGAGGTGCAGCAGAAGGACGATCGGTCGCCGATGGCGCTCCTCGAACCGAACGAGCAGCGTGTGGCGCAGATGCTGGCTCAAGGGATGACCAACGAACAGATCGCGGAACAGGTCGGCTTCCGGGACAAGCGGACGATCAGCCGCACCAACGGCCGGATCTACGCCGCCTGGGGCCTCGATGCCAGCACCACCGATACCAAGGTGGCGCGAACGCGGGCCGCGCTGATCGTGCGTGCCGGGCGGCTGATTGGCTGGGATGACGAGGGCGCTCCGCAGGTCATGGATGAGAAGGGCGAGTGGGTCCCCTGGGAGGACGCATGACACATGCCGACCAGTGAGCTAGTGGCGGCGATCCTCACCGTGTCCCTGGCCAACGCGGTGCTGCTGTTGTGGCTCGGGCTGACGGTGCTGCTGAATGCAGAGCGGCGGACGTGGGGGATGTGGCTGGCCTGTAGCGCGCTGCTTCTCGGCGGCCTGTTCTTCCTGATGCAGGGCTCGGAGGCGGCCTACGGCTGGGGCTCGGTGGTGTTCGCGGTGCATTTCCAGTGGCCCCTCGGTTGGTTCATCGGCCTGGCCCTGCCGTTGGCGTGGTACGTCACCATGCTGTGGCACGTCGGCTTCTGGGAGAGCCGTGAGGCGCCGGCAAGGCGAGTCCACCGGGTGTGGCGGTGGATCATCCTGGCTCTTGCGGTGGTTGTCTTCTGGCTCGCCGGGACGCAGTACCGGTACCCGAGCGCCTGGTCCGGCGGCGAGTCCGTCGATCGGTGGGAGGCTGTCGGGACTATCCCACTGGTCACAGTGGCGTACTTCCTGTTCAACGTGCTGTGCGTCGTTCTTGCGATGCACGCATTGTCCCGCCCAGCGCCGACGAATCGGGTCATGGGGGACCTGGCGTACCGCCGCTCGCGACCGTGGCTCATGGCGACCTCGGTTGGGCTGCTGCTGGCGAGCCTCGTCCTGGGCGGCATCATGTTGCTGCTTGCCATGGGCCCTCCCCATCGAGTCGAGAGCGGCCCGCCCCTGCTGGCGGTGTGGGGTCTGCTGATTGTGTCGTCGCTCATCACCGCTTCGGTGCTGCTTCTGGGACAGGCGGTGGTCGCTTACGAGATCTTCACCGGCAAGTCCCTGCCTCGCGGCGGGCTGCGACCCCACTGGCACTGGGCGGTGACCTTGGCGCTGGGGTACGGCATTGTCGTTGGGCGGAGCGTCGCCGTTGAGGCGCTGTCGGGGATCGGCCTGCCAATGGTGACGCTGCTGCTGGCGGTGCTCTTCGCGCTGTTCAACTGGCGTTCGTATTCCGAGCGCGACCGGTACATGGATCAGCTCCGACCGTTCATCGCCAGCGCACGTGTCTACGACGCCCTCGTGAAGGAAGATGCTCTGCCGATCGATGCGGAAACACCGTTCCGCGCCTTGTGCGAATCGGTGCTTGACGCGCAGTTCGCGTATCTGGTGCCGGTCGGTCCGCTATCGTCGCTCGCCGGGCCGCCCCTCGCCTACCCAAACGAAGCCGAGGCGCCTGGCGAGCCACCCAACGTGGCCGAGTTGGGGAACTCCCCGGAACAGGTCTTCGTCCCGGTTGACCCCGAGCGCTACCAGGGCGCGCAGTGGGCCGTGCCGCTGTGGAGTGAGCGTGGCCTGATCGGCGTGCTGCTCCTCGGTCCCAAGGCCGGCGAGGGGCTGTACACGCAGGAGGAGATGGAGATCGCCCGCGCCAGCGGCGAGCG
>CBFDAZ010000572.1:0-4218 GCA_965602825.1 uncultured bacterium | reverse complement strand
CCGGGGCCGGTGAGCACTCCATCTCCACAGTGGTGAGGTGTTTGTCGAGGGAGGCGACGTACAGGCCGGATTGGGCGTCGCACAGGTCCATCCAGCTCATCGAGCCGCCGCCCAGGTAGGTTGTCTCCCAGGCCTTATCCGCCGCCGGCGTCTCGATCCGCCAGCCGCCGGTGCGCGGGATCACGCACTCGTCGTCCTGGTAGTCGCCGATGGCGGCATTGCCGATGAGCGGGAAGTCCAACCGAATGACCTCCAGGGCGCTCCGGTTCTCGATCGAGTATCGCCATTTGCAGAGGGGACTGCCGTCAGCCACCATGTCCACTCGCATGCGCACCTTGCCGTCCAGTGCGCCGTACGTGAGGGCGAGACGGCGATCCCGGAGTCTGGCGCCGTCGAAGTCGATCTCCTCGGGTGCAATGACCGTCTGCTCGGCCGCGCCCGGCTCACGAACCGCCAAACCAACCAGGGGTCGCTGCAGATGGAGGGGCGTTGCGGGCGTCTCCGTTGTCTTGTTCAGGATGCCGCACAGAGCCCCCGTTCTCTGTCCCACCGCGATCCGGTAGTGCTGGTTCTCCAGGACGACCTCGGCATCGTCGGCAAGCGTGTAGGTGACGCTGGCGGCGCGAAGCAGGGGTGAGTCGCCATCGGGCGAAGCGCCAAGCCGGAACCGGACCGTCAGCGCATCTCGCCCATCGCCCTTGGCGGACACTGCGGACAGGTCGCCGTCAGCCGGCACCGGTGCCCAGGTCGCTCCGCCGTCCGTAGACGCCTCGACGGCCAGTTGGCCGCCATTAGCGCTGACCTCGAACGCCAGTTGGTCCCAGGAGGCCGCCGCGGACGGCAGGATGCTGGCCGTCATCACGGTGCCGCTCTGCAGCCTGACGCCAACCGGAGGCTCAACTGTGACCTCATTCGGTGCGACCTTGGGATTGAGGGTGAAGAGCACCGCATCAAGACGCGCCCCACCCAGCCAGTTGTGGAGGACGAAGGTGTGGGGCCCGGGGGAAAGCTCATAGCGGCCGAGCCGGGTCCAGATCCACTCGCCGAAGACCCGGTCCTCGTTGTCGGTGATCTTCTGCGGCTCTCCGTCATCCATCGACTCCTGGTGGTTCCAGTTGCCATAGCGGGGGAAGTAGCCTCTGGCCCAGCCCTGGTACGTCCCGGCCTCTGTCAGTTCGAACGGGAACTCCGCGTGAGTGACGAAGGCAATGTAAGCCCCGTCGGTGCAGCGGGGGTCGCGGCCGATCTCCTTGGTGGGTTGCAGCGCAAGATCGGCGGCCTGCTCCGCCTCGATGCCGACGAGCCCGGGAGTGGACTCCGCGAACCGGGAGAACCCCACCGCCGCGCCACCGGCCGACACGTAGCAGCCGTCCCCCGAGGCGAACCGAAGGTCGGTCGTCACCTGCTGGCAGTGCGTTGTGCCGTTGGCAGCAGCGAGAGCAAGCATCGAGAACACACGGGCTTCGCGCACGAAGACCACCTCGGTTCGCACAGATCCGCAGATTGCCTGTGGTCGGGTACAGTATTGCCTGAAGGCCCCGATCGGTCAACTGGCAAGGCCCCCAGCGCGAGCGCTGACCCTCCGCCCTGGTTGGGGCGACGGAGTATGTCCGGAGACAACGCACGAACTGCTCACGCCTGACTTGTGTTGATATTGTCAGCATGTGCCGGCAGTAGCGATACCCGGCCGATGCGGCTTGGGCCGGCTTGTCCTGCGCGAATGGCCACAGGAGGGACGAATGGCGACGCACTCGTTCGTAGAGATCATTGAGCGCCGGGAGTGCAGGCCTCAAGAGCTCATCGAGGTATTACTGGACATCCAGGAGGAACATGGGTACGTCGCCGAGGAGGCGATGCGCCTGGTGTCCGACCGGCTGGGGGTGCCGCTCATCGAGGTGTTCCGTGTAGCCACCTTCTACAAGGCGCTCACCATCAAGCCTCGCGGGCAGCACCTCATAACGGTCTGCCAGGGCACGGCCTGCCACGTGCGGGGCGCGCCTCGCATGCTCGACGAACTCCTGGGGGTCCTGGGGGTGCGACCGGGCGAGACCACCGAGGACGGCGTGTTCACGGTTGAGTCCGTCAACTGCCTCGGCGCCTGCGCGCTCGGGCCGGTGGTGGTCCTCGATGGCGTCTACTACCACCACATGACGCCCGGCAAGCTGCGCAAGCTGATCGAGTCGGTGCGCAAGCAGGCCCAGGGGGTGCCCCTGCATGTCTAGGTTCACCAGCGTTGACGAACTCAACGCCCGCCGCGACCAGACGAAGGCTCAACGCGAGGGCGTCGCGACGACGATCGTGGTTGGCGGGGGCACCTGCGGTCAGGCCTCCGGTTGTCTGCCGCTCGTGGAGGCCGTCAGTGATCAGATCGCTCGCCAGGGGCTGGGCGATACGACTCAGGTGCGCATGACCGGCTGCCACGGCTTCTGCGAGCAAGAGCCGATCGTCGTGATAGAGCCGAAGGGGCTGTTCTATTGCCACGTTGCCCCGGAGGATGTGGGAGAGATCATCGCCCTCTCTGTCGCCCGCGATGATGTGGTGGAGCGCCTCCTCTATACCGATCCCGCCAGCGGCGAGAAGGTGCGCACCGTATCCGAGGTGCCCTTCTACGCGGCCCAGGACCGAGTCTTGCTGAGCCAGAACAACCGGGTGGATCCATCCTCGATCGAGGACTACATCGCTATCGGCGGCTACTCGGCTCTCTCCAAGGTGCTGACCGGATTCGAGCCCGAGCAAGTCATCGACGAAGTGAAGGCTTCCGGGCTGAGAGGTCGCGGAGGTGGAGGGTTCGCCACCGGGCGCAAGTGGGAGCTGTGCCGAGCGGCCGAAGGCGAAGTGAAGTTCGTGATCTGCAATGCGGACGAGGGGGACCCCGGGGCGTACATGGACCGGAGCCTCCTGGAGGGCAACCCGCACGCCGTGATCGAGGGGATGCTGATCGCGGCCTACGCCATCGGCGCGCGCTACGGGTACATCTACGTGCGCCACGAGTACCCGCTCGCCGTGCAGCACGCGCGGTTGGCCCTGGAGCAAGCGCAAGAACGTGGCCTGCTCGGGGAGAACATCCTGGGCGCCGACTTCGCGTTTGACATCCGTATCGCTCGGGGCGCCGGGGCCTTCATCTGCGGGGAATCAACGGCGCTCATGGCCTCGCTCGAAGGCGGTGTTGGGGAGCCCCGGCCCAAGGACGTCCACACCGTCGAGGAGGGTCTCTATAAGCGCCCGTCCAGCCTCAACAACGTGGAGACCTTCGCCAACATCCCGGCCATCATCAACAACGGCGCCCCGTGGTTCGCCGCTAAGGGTACCGAGGGCAGCAAGGGCACCAAGATCTTCGCGCTCACCGGACAGGTGAAGAACACGGGCCTCGTTGAGGTGGCCATGGGGACCCCGCTCCGCACGATTGTCTTCGACATCGGCGGCGGGGCTGCCGACGGCGCCGACATCAAAGCGGTCCAGACCGGCGGCCCGTCGGGCGGATGCCTCCCGGTTGATCGGTTCGAGCTGCCCGTCGACTTCGACACCCTCGCTGAGGCGGGCTCCATGGTCGGTTCGGGCGGCATGGTGGTGATGGACGAGCACACCTGCATGGTCGATGTGGCGAAGTACTTCCTGCGGTTCCTGCAGGACGAATCATGCGGCAAGTGCGTTCCCTGCCGTCTGGGCATCGACCGGATGCTGGAGATTGTCACTGACATCACCGAGGGACGCGGCCGCCCCGAGCAGCTCGATCTGCTCGAAGAGCTCGGGGAGACGATCAGCGAGGCGTCGCTCTGCGCCCTGGGCAAGACGGCGCCGAACCCGGTGCTTTCGACGTTGCGGTACTTCCGGGAGGAGTACGAGGCACACATCAACGAGCAGCGCTGCCCGGCCGGCGTCTGCCGGGAACTGGTGCGGTACGAGATCGACCGCGACAAGTGCACGGGTTGCGGAGCCTGCCTCCGTGCCTGCCCGCACAGTGCCATCAGCGGAGCGAAGCAGGAGCCGCATATCATCGACCCGGCGGCCTGCGCGAAGTGCGGCATCTGCCGCGATACGTGCAAGTTCGAGGCCGTGATGGTCCGCTAAGGAGACCGAAATGGCCGACATCGCCAACTTCATACCGTTGATGATCGTCTGCGGGCTGGCGTTCCTCCTACCCTTCATAGCCAGCCGTTTCCCGTACTTCGCGTTCCCTTTCATAGTGACCGAGATCGTTGCCGGCATCATCCTCGGCAA
>CBFDAZ010000571.1:0-4233 GCA_965602825.1 uncultured bacterium | reverse complement strand
CACGCCTATCTCAACGCCTATGGGATCGCTCCCCGTAGCCGGACGCTCGACGGGTCCGCTGCTGGAGTGGCAGTGTCGGCACCAAACGACCAGGAGCGACTCGAACTGATGAAAGCCACAGTCAAGTCCGGGATCCCCGGCCCGCTCGTCGCAGCAGTGGTTGCGTTCCTCACTGTCGTTGCATTGCCGGCCACGGCACAGCCACAGGCAGGCGCTGGCGCCGGTCGCCAGAGGCCGCGTCTCGCGCGGATCGCGGGACTCATGATGTACCTCGAGCGGTCGTGGGCCATCGTTGCCTTCGAGTTCGACCTCACCGACGAGCAGCTCACCGGCCTCCGCGCGTTCTACAAGGCCGCCTGGGATACCCGCCAGAAAGCCCTCCGCGAGCCCGGGGGCGACCTTGCGGGTCGCGCCCTGGCCCTCCTCCGAGACTCTCGACCAGGTGCGGCGCGACATTGATGCAGCGTTAGGTGACGTGCTGACTGAAGAACAACTCGCGAAGTGGGAGGAGATCAAGCAGGCCCCCCAGGGTCCTCTGATGCAGGGCTGGTGGCTGCGGCCACGGGGCAACACCCCCCAAAGGTAGCCCAGGATTGTCTCTGGACCGCAAGCGCGCGGGCCGGAGTCCCAGCGATGCTCTCGGCACTCTCCGGGAGCATCGTTCGTGTCCGGGTGTCGGGAAGACCACAGGAGATCCCGGCTCGCGAGCAAGGGGCAGCGGTGGTCACCCGGGAAACCCCAGGTGACCGGGCTTGGCCGCTGCCCATCACTTGTCTCCCAGCCCCCCCCGAGGAAGGGAGTCCGCCAGATGCTCCTCTCTCTGATGCCTCTCGCCGCCGGCCTCCCCGGTGCGACAGAGACCGGAGCCCCTGCCGACCTCCACCTGTGGTACCGCCAGCCCGCCAGGGAGCGGTTCGAGGCCCTCCCGATCGGCAATGGCCGGCTGGGTGCGATGGTCTTTGGTGGCGCGGAGGAGGAGCGGATCCAGTTCAACGAGGACACGCTGTGGACCGGCCGGCCCCACGCGTACCACCATCCAGGCGCCGTCGAGCATCTGCCGGCGATCCGCCGCTTGCTGGAGGAGGGCCGGCAACGCGAGGCGGAGGAGCTCGCGACCAGGGAGTTCATGAGTCTCCCGCTGCGCCAGAGAGCATACCAGCCCTTCGGCGACCTGCGCCTGGCGTTCCCCGATCATCGGGAGAGCCTCGACTACCGGCGCGCGCTGGACCTACGGACCGCGGTGGCGAGTGTCACCTACCGGGCGGGCGACGTCACCTACGAGCGCCAGGCCTTCGCGAGCTACCCGCACCAGGTCATCGTGGTACGCATCACTGCTGACAGGCCGCGCCAGGTGAGCTTCACGGCGAGACTGGACAGCCCTCACGAGGCCGCGCGGACCCGGTCCGGGGACGATCTGGTGGCCCTCTCGGGCCAGATCGAGGAAGGCGGGCTGAGCTTCGAGGCCTGGGTGCGCGTCCTGCCCGACGGAGGAAAGGCAGCGACTGACGGTGACGCGATCGTTGTCGAGGGCGCCGACTCCGCCACACTCATCTTGTCTGCTGCCACGAGCTTCCGCAGCTTCCGCGATATCAGCGCTGATCCCGGGCAACGCTGCCAGGAAGCGCTGGACCGGGCTGCGGGGCAGACCTTCCCACGGCTCCTGAGAGCGCATGTTGAGGACCACCGGCGACTCTTCGGGCGGGTCGATCTGGAGTTGGGACAGACCCAGGCGGCGACGGAGCCGACCGATGAGCGTCTGAGGAAGGTCGCTGACAGGGATGACCCCCAGCTGGCGTCGCTGTACTTCCAGTTCGGGCGCTACCTGCTGATTGCGAGCAGCCGCCCGGGCAGCCAGCCGGCGAACCTGCAGGGGATCTGGAACGATCAGCTCCAGCCGCCGTGGGACAGCAAGTGGACCACCAACATCAACACCGAGATGAACTACTGGCCGGCAGACATGACGAACCTGCCCGAGTGTCACGAGCCGCTGTTCGACATGATCGAGGACCTCGCCACCACCGGTCGCGAGACAGCCCAGGCCCACTATGGCTGCCGGGGATGGGTGCTGCATCACAACACGGACCTGTGGCGGGGCGCCGCGCCGATCAACGCCTCAAACCACGGCATCTGGGTCACCGGCGGGGCATGGCTGTGCCATCATCTGTGGGACTACTACCAGTTCACCGGGGACCGCAAGTTCCTGGCGAAGCGCGCATACCCGATCATGAAGCAAGCGGCGCTCTTCTTCGCCGATTTCCTGGTGGAGGACCCAGAGACCGGCTGGCTCATCAGCACGCCGTCCAACTCGCCCGAGAATGGGGGCCTCGTCGCCGGACCGACGATGGACCACCAGATCATCCGCGATCTCTTCGCCAACACGATTGACGCGGCTGAGGCCCTCCACATGGACGAAGCCTTTGCCTCGGAGCTGGCCGCTCTGCGCGAACGGATGGCGCCCAACCAGATCGGCCAACACGGACAGCTTCAGGAGTGGCTCGAGGACCGGGATGACCCGGACAACAAGCACCGCCACGTCTCGCACCTGTGGGGCCTGCATCCCGGACGGGAGATTACGCCGCGCGGCACGCCCGATCTCGCGCGAGCCGCCAGGCAGTCGCTGATCTTCCGGGGCGACGGCGGCACGGGCTGGAGCAAGGCCTGGAAGATCAACTTCTGGGCCCGGCTCCTCGATGGCGATCACGCCCACAAGATGCTGATCGAGGCCTTGGCGGGCAACACGCTGCCGAACCTGTTCGACACTCATCCGCCATTCCAGATCGACGGCAACTTCGGGGGCACGGCCGGAATCGCGGAGATGCTCCTGCAGAGCCACGCGGGAGAGATCGAGCTGCTGCCCGCCCTGGCGCGGGCATGGCCGAACGGACGCGTGCGCGGCCTGTGCGCCCGCGGCGGCTTCGACGTGGACCTTGAGTGGGCCAACGGCGCGCTGAGTCGGGCGCAGATCCGGTCGCGTCTGGGGCGAGAGTGCCGGGTGCGGACCGCACAGCCCATCGCAGCGGCGCATGCGGGCAGGTCGGTTAACCTCGAGCGACCCGAGCCGAAGGTCGTCTCCTTCCCGACCAAGCGCGGCAAGCGCTACGAGTTGAGCCCGGCGGGGTAGGAAGTCCTGCCTGGCCCCTACTCCTTTCCGGCGATCTTCAGGACGCAGGCGTGCTGGCAAGGCTTGCCGCCGGGCAACTTGACGGTCAGCCCGCATCCATCGCGGGACCACTGCAGCCCCTCCTCTGACCCCAGCAACTCCACGCTGCCGATCTGCCCCGGATGCAGCCTCAGGTTCGAGCTGAGCGACTGAACCGTCACCTCGCCGCTCTCCGGCCAGCCCAGGACGATCGCGTAGAGCACATCGCCTTGCGTCGTGAACCGGATATCCCTCGCCGTGAACGCCTCCCGCTTGGTGTCCGTGAAGCCCCCCGTCTCGACCTCGGTTGGCCCCTCGCCGAACACCTTCCAGGGCCTGGTGCCGTAGATCGCCTCGCCGTTGACTGACAGCCACTCACCGATCTCGAGCAGCATCTCCTGCTCGGGCTCGGGAATCGTCCCGTCGGGCTTCGGGCAGACGTTCAGCAGGAGACAGCCGTTCTTGCTGACGATGTCCACGAGATCGTGGATGATGGAGCCCGCCGTCTTGTAGTCCTGGTCGGCAATGTAGCCCCACGAGTTCTTCGAGACCGAGGTGTCCGTCTGCCAGAAGTGCTCGCCGATGTCGTTCAACTGCCCGCGCTCGATGTCATAGACCGCCGCCTTCGGCGGATAGGCCTCGTTCTTGTAGTTGATCGCGACACCCAGGCCCCATTCGGCTGCGCGGTTGTAGTAGTGCGCGGCGAACTTCCGCCGGTAAGGCTCGAAGGCCGGCTCCTCGATCCACCAGTCGAACCAGAAGACCTGCGGCCGGTACTTGTCCACCAGTTCGCAGCAGCGGGCGAGCCAGTCCTCGAGGAACTCCTCGTCCGGCTGGGTGTCCTTGGGCCGCGCGGGGCCGTAGAGGCCAGCGTACTGCGGATCCTGGACGTCGGACTCGAACTGCATTCCGCCATCGAAGAACCACCAGTGCTCGGCCCGGTGCGATGAGACGCCGAACACCATCCCCCGCTCGCGGACGGCGGCCGCCAGCTCACCGATAGTGTCTCGCTTCGGGCCCATCTTCGCCGCACACCACTCCGACAGCTCGGTGTCGTACATGGGAAAGCCGTCGTGGTGCTCGGCCACGGGGAC
>CBFDAZ010000570.1:0-4240 GCA_965602825.1 uncultured bacterium | reverse complement strand
GCTGGGCACGACCGGGTACGTCGCCGATGGCGTCCGGCCGCAAGTGGGGGACCCGTGGGCCACGAGCTTCAGGTTCGGCGTGCGGTACGCCGATGCCGATGGCGACCCGCCAGCGATGATTCGAGCCCGCATTGAGCGAGACGGGATCGTGATCCGAGTGCTCGAATTCCGGACGCCGCGTGAGAGCCCGAACTTCGCCTCCGGTGTTCCGTACTACCACCGTGCCAGGCTCGGGCCCGGCGCGTACCGGTACCGCTTCTTCGCCCGCGACGGCCAGACACAGGCTACCGGTCAGCCGCACGACTGGCAGCGCGGGCCGATTCTCCGTCTGCCTCCGCGGCTGGACTGGACCGGCGGTGTGGGCTACGAAGCGGATGGTCTCGAGCCCGAGACGGGCGAGCCGTCCTCCACCATCTTCGAGTTCCGCGTCAAAGTCAGCGACACCCAGGGGCAGGCGCCGGAGTACGTGAAGGTCCTCCTGCAGCGCAACGGCGCGTTCTGGAAGGAGCTGGAGATGTTCCCGCGTGCCGGCGGCTCGAACCAGGCGGGAAGGGTCTACAAGCGGCGCGCGAGACTGATGTGGGGACGCTACGCTTACCGCTTCGCGGCCGAGGATCGCCAGGGCATGGGAGTCGGCCCGGCCACGCACTGGCAGCGGTGGCTGTTCGTCAAAACCGGCGCGTCGGCATCGGCGCCCTACCTGACGCTGACGGCGGCCGCCGCCGGAGCGACGGCCGAGATCACGGTAGTGCTGTCGTCGGCCAGCACACTGACCTGTCGAGTACTGAACGTGGCGGGCAGGCCCGTACGAACAGCCTGCCTCAACCGAGATTGCTCAGCCGGAACGCAGCGCCTTCCGTGGGACCTGCGCAGTGCCGCCGGCCTGCCGGTTCCCGATGGTACGTACCTGGTCGAGGCCGTTGCCCGCAATGCGAAGGGCAGCGAGTGCCGGGCACTCTCAACGGTCACCGTACGGCGGCGCTGAGTGCAAGCGGAATACCAGTCGCCCATACGATACGCAGGTGATAGGAGGCGCACAGCTCTTGAGCCGAACCCAGCACGGCCTCTGGCCAGACGGACGCGAGGGTGCCCTGTCGCTGACCTTCGACGACGGGCTGCCTTCCCAACTGAAGATCGCCATCCCGATGATGGACGACCACGGCCTGCGCGGCACGTTCTACCTGTCGCCGCGCGGAGAGGACTGGCGCACGAAGCTGCAGCCCTGGCGCGCCGTTGCCGATGCCGGCCACGAGACCGGCAATCATTCGCTCAGCCACACCTGCTCGCGGGCCTTCCAGGATTCGCCGAAGGCGAAGGGCCTCGAGAACATGACCCTCGAAGACATCGAGGCAGACGTACTGGAGGCAGAGAGGCGCATCAGCGAGGTCTTGCCGCGCCCCTCGGGGCGCTCCTTCTGCTACCCGTGCTGGCAGTCGCACGTCGGCGAGGGTCTGAGCCGGCAGAGCTACGTGCCGGTCATCGCGAAGCACTTCATCGCGGCGCGCGGTCTGGGTGAGTTCCCCAACCATCCGCTAACCTGCGATCTCCACTACCTGTGGTCATGGGATGTCTCGCGCATGACCGGCGCACAGATGGTGGGGCTGGCGGAGCAGTGCGCGACCCGAGGGCGATGGGGTCTGATGGTCTTCCACGGGATCCACTCGGGCCATCTGCCCGTCGCCGACGTCGACTTCCGCGAGCTCTGCCACCATCTCCAGCGGCACACGGACCGCATCTGGACGGCCCCGGTTGCGGATGTTGCGGGGTGGGTGTTAGAGTTACGGGAGCAGCGGATGGGGTGAGATATGATGCGATACTTCGACTACGAGTCGGTTGCCCGCGCTGCGGCGATACCGGACGGGAAGCGGGCCCAGCTCTGTCGGCTGGTGCGCGAGGAGTTCCCCACCGACGACATGCTATACGAACTGCACGTGCTCCGAGCCTGCATGGCCATCCGCGACGGTCTGATAACCCTCGGGGACGCTCTACGCCGGCCCGCGCCTGCTTCGGGATCGTAGTCCCAGGGCTGTCCGTGAGCGCTGCACCCGTCAAGCCCAAACAGTGCTGGCCGGCAACGGCCTACCTCCACCCCTGCAGGTGCTCCCCGAGATCGAAGAAGTGGCCGCCGGCCAGGACGATCGTGCTGAGCTTGTCAGGATCGAGCTTTCCGTCGTCGGTGAGGACATCGGGGGAAACGTGGTGAGCGAGAACCTCGCCCTGGAAGAGATCGTGATCGCCGATCGTCTCGATCTGCAGCACGCGGCACTCGATGTTGACCGGGCACTCGGCGATCAGCGGCGGCTTGACGTGGGTCGCCGGCAGCGGCGTGAGGCCCGTCTCCGCGAACTTGTCCTTGTCGCGGCCCGACATCGATCCACACGCCAGGACCTTCGGCAGCAGCGCCGCCGGCGGCAGGTTCACCACGTACTCCTTCTGCCTGCTGATCAGCTCATGAGAGTAGCGCTCCGGCGCCATGGCGATCCCGACGATCACCGGCTCCCGAATGCTCAGGTTGAAGATCTCACCGAGTGTGATGATGTTCGGGCGGCCCTCGGCATCAACCGATGTCACCAGGCCGGCGGGCGAGGGATAGACCGGGCGGGACAGGGGGTAGGGAACACGCTTGGCAGTCACAACGAGACCTCCCGCTGACAACGCTTCGCTCTGGGCCGTCCTGCCGTCTGTGCCGGCGGGCCTTCCGGCCCGCCGCTGGCCTCGACCCCCGACACGTTCGGCATTGTGCTCCCGGCACCTTCCGGGCTGGACGGCCAGAGGTCTCGATGCGACCGCCTTGGAAGACTCCGGAGTCCTTCGTGCCGATGGGTCTTCCGGACCCGTCGCGATGGCGGCATCGTGGGAGACGAGACCATGCGACGCATACGATGTGCGCGAGCGATCGATGCGGACGCGGTGGCGACCGTTCTGGCGGCTGCGTACGGGAAGCTCGACTACGACCAGGCACTGCACTTCGCGCGCGAGGCTCCCGACGCGTGGCGAGTGCTTGAGGAAAACGGACGGATCGTCAGCGTGTGTCGGCTATGGATGCACCGGGTGCGTGTGGGGAGATCGGAGATCACCCAGGGCGATGTCGGCATGGTCGGCACCCACCCGGAGTTCCAGGGGCGAGGCCTGGCCAGCGAACTGATGCGCGACCTGGTCGAGCACATGCGGGCGCGAGACTGCCAGTTCGGCCGGCTCGGCGGGTTGGTCCACTTCTACTCCCGGTTCGGCTGGGTGCCGTTCCCCAGACGCTACGTTGAGTTCCCGGTTGAGCCCGCCAAGGCCGGGGCCAGCATTCTGCAGCCGAACGAGTACCTCAAATCGCCCGACGACTTCGGAGCGCGCATTCTGCCCTTCGACCCCGTCGCGCACCACGAGGCGCGGGCCCGGCTCTACGACACCTTCAACCACAACCGCACCGGCTCTGTTGTCCGCACGTGGGGCGAGCCGCCAAGCCCGGGCAGCGCGCAGCCCGACACGACGGGGCTGAGGTTCGTATGTGAGATGGACGGCGAGATCGTCGGGTATGTCTTCGCCTTCGAGCGCGAGGCCGACCACACGGCCTTCGAGGCCAAGGTCCAGGTTAACGAGCTGGCGTACGACACCTTACGACCGGAGGCACTTGGGGCGCTGCTCTCGCAGCTCCTCTGCGAGGCCCACGCCCGTGGCGCTCAGCGGGTCACCGCGCGAATGCCCTTCGGCCCGGCGATCGAGCGGGCCATGTGCGAGGGCGGCATTCCATTCAAGTGGGTCGAGCTTCACTCCTCACCCGCGTCCAACATGATCCTCATTGTCGATCCCGTAGCGCTCCTCCGGGGCATGGTGCCGGAGTTGGAGGCCAGGCTGGCCGCCTCACCCGTCGCGGGCTGGACCGGTGAACTGGCCTTCTGCCTGCACGGTGGCCGGTACGCCGTCCTGGAGATCGATCGCGACTCCATGTCCGCGTGGGATCTGGCGCCCAAACAGAACCTCATCAATGTGGATCAGGCGACCATGCTCACCCTTGCATTGGGCCTCAAAGGGTTCGAGGAGTGCGCCGAAGTACAGTGCGAGGGCGACTGGCAGACTGTCAGGGAAGTGTGCAAGGCGCTCTTCCCCCGCCAGCCGGTGGCTTCCGGGGTGTGGGGCTAAGCCCGCATCATTCACGATGCACTGCGGCCCGAGCCCCCAACAGCAGCGGGCAGACCGTTACCGACCTGCATCCGTGCTCCCGGAGTGGGGCCATCCGCAGCACAGTGTG
>CBFDAZ010000569.1:0-4242 GCA_965602825.1 uncultured bacterium | reverse complement strand
TTCGCCGTTACTCTTGCCCGCCGTTCTTTGTGTCTTCGTGTCTTTGTGGTTCAGTCTTGCGCCGTTGCCGTCCCGTCGTTCGCATTCCGCCGTCCGAGGTTCCCCCATGAGCGCATACCGCATGGTCCGGACAAAACTCTTCCGGCCTGACTCGCAGCCGACCCCCGGGGCCCCGGCTCAGGGCGAATGGATCAACGCCGAGGCCACTGCGGTCCTGGAGGCCTGGGGCGCCTTCCGCGCGCTTCCGGCCCACCTGACCCCGTCCGCCTTCGGCCAGGCATCGCGGCAGATCTGTCGTTGGCGCGGCGTGCTGCCCGGGGACGTTCGGCCGGAGCCCGGCTGGGAGCTGGAGGTCTCGGGGGCCCGCTACCGCGTACTGACGGCTGCGCCGAGCATTGGGCGGACGTGGAGACTGGACATGCAGAGGGTAGGCAAGGGGTAGGCCGGACGTGGGGCATACACGCGCAAGCCGTTCGCCGAACGTGTTAGCTGTTGTTCTCTCCCTTCTCACCGGGCGCAACGTACTGGACGCCTGGCACATCCCTGAAGTGTGCGTCTCCTGTCACCAGCAGCGCCCCGTAGGCCTGCGCAGTGGCGTAGACCACTGCGTCCGCCAGCGGCAACCTGTGCCGCAGGCTGAGGTCTGCCGCCTCGAGGGCCAGACGGTCATCAAGCGGGATGAGGATGGCTGCTTTGAGCCTGGCCACGGCTTGCAGCGCCACTTCTTCACCGCTGTCTCGCCGTAGAACCTTGTAGACTTCATGGAGCACTACCGTCGGGACGATGAGATCGGGGGATTCCAGGTAGGGTTCGTACTCGTCGGCTGCGGGGCCGGCCGTGATGTGCTCGAGCCAACCGCACGAGTCAACAACGATCACACTCGGTCCTCCTCTTCCCTGTCCGGCTCCCTGGCAGCCCCCTTTGCCAAACCGCGCAGCTCCTCGAGCGTTGGCACGGGCACCAACGAGATGACTCCACCCTTCACGATCACGGAGAGCTTCTGCCCAGGCCTGAGCGGTATCTTCTCACGGATCGACTTGGGTATAACCACCTGGTACTTCGAGGAAACAGTCGTCTCATCCATCGCCCAGACTCCGTAAGACGTTATCGCGATCGATACGCCCATTATCTTACGCTAGGCGACAGGTGTCAAGACTTGCTGCCTGCTGGTTCAGCCGCCCGCCGTCACCCTTACCCGCCGTTCTTCGTGTCTTCGTGTCTTTGTGGTTTGACCTCGCCGCTGCCGTTTGCCGTTAGCCCCGCCTTGCCGTTCTCTGTGTCTCTGTGTCTCTGTGCTTCAGCCTTCCGCCGTCCAGCCGTTCCTGTCACCTGATACCCGTCACCTGTTACCTGCCGTTGCCCCGAGGTGCCCCATGGCAGCAACTACCGACTTCATCCACGACGAAGAGATCGTCGATGCGGTCACCGCACAGCTTGCCGGCAGTCTTCCGGCTGCGTGGACCAGCGGCGAGAACCCGATCCTGCGCCTCCGGCGCCTGCAGTTCGGCGATCTACGTGATTACCGCATCCCTACGGGTGAGGGGTGGCGGAGTCTCTGTCCTGCCATCCTCGTCCGGCTGAACCGCAGTGAGCACGCCCCGCAGTACGGTGGTCTGGGGGGCAAAGAGGGCCAAGTGATCCCCCTTCGACTACTCCATATCCGCACGCGGGCTCAGTGCCGCGACCTTGCCGACCCGGAGGTCATCATCTCCCCTGCCCGCGCGCGAGCTCAGTATGCCAAAGCGATCAGCAAGGCCCTGTTTGCCAACCGCAACCTGGGCAACCCCGCGCTCACCACGATCGACAGCCTGGCCCGAGTCGTCGAACTGCGTCCCCGCGCGGTCGTATACGAGGCGGAGCAAGGGGACGTGGCCCTGGCCGGGGGCCAGGACCTCGTCGCCTTCGCCATCGACTTCGACGTCGTCGTCCGCACTCAGTAGTGGCACGGCGAACGTCGGGAGTCAGAATTCAGGAGTCAGGAGCCAGAATGACGCCAACCGCTCCTGCCCTGACCTGCCCGGGCCAAGCTCTGCCTTCCATCCCGGCGCACCGCCGTCCGCAGTTCTCCTGAATTCTGAATCCTGACTCCTGAATCCCTGTCGTCCCCTGGAGGTGGCCTGCCTTGGCCCTTAACGCAAACGCTCCCTACACCGGAGCCGTCCAGTACTTCATGCAGTACACCAGTCCCGATACCTACACCGCGCCGGGAGTCGTCGTTGGCGGCCGCTACGAGGTCAATGGCCGTTTGCGCACCGCCGACGGCATCGGCGGCCAGCGCGTCACGCGCGGCGGTGTAGTTGCCGCCCACGTCGTCGCCGAACTCGAGGAGCCCCTCAAGGCCATCATGGCCGACATGCTCCGCGCAACGCCGGCAACGACCGTCGATGCCAAGAGCTTCTACTTCGGCAACCAGGATGGCGAGTGGACCTACACCGACTGCCAGCCCGGTGGCTTTGTCGCTCGGTGCGGCGTGGGCGAGAGCTTCCGCGTGGCGGCCGAGTTCTGGGCCAAGACGCCTGCCCAGACGGAGACCGGCGACAGCCAGGAGGCCGTCTCCGGCGGCATCACGGACAACTGGTCGGACTTCGACGTGCTCGTCGATTCCGTCGACTACGCCTGCCAGCGCTTCGAGCTCCGGCTGCGGACGAACCCCTTCGTCTACAGCACGCTGGATACCCGCGCCAGCGACTCCAAACGTCTGCCGGTCGAGGTCCTGCTGGGTCTGCAGCAGGTGGAGCTCACGCTGGACTGTGCCAAGCAGATCCCGGCCGCGTCGAGCTCGGTCATCGCCGACCAGGTTGACACCGAGATCGACGCCGTCATCGGCGGCACTGGCGTGACCTTCACTCTCACCGGTCTCAACACACCCATCGAGATCGGGCCCTTCGAGAACGAGGCCGGCCTGGTCGTCTGGCGCTACCGCTTCACCGATAGCGATTGGGCCGCGCTGAGCATTAGTTGATGTCCGCCGCAGCATGCTCTCGAGGCTGTGGCCCGAAGCGAAGGCTGCCAGCACAGGAAACTCGGCGTGGGCGTCGAACGTATACACAACGACGCACGACCCGAGTAGGATGGTGGCCTATGACCGAGGGATTGAGCGACGCCCAGCAGAGGCCAAAGCGGATCACCTTTGAGTATGTGCGATCCCCGGGCTATCGCATTGTGGCTGCGAACGGGGCTGCCGGCGGGCTGACCCCGCAGGGAGATCTCTTGATCTCCTTCTTCGTCGAAAGCGCAGCGTTCCCCGAGGAGAGTACTCACCAGGTTGGTCCTGATGGCAAGCTCGGCGCTGAGGAGGGGCAGGCCCAGTCGGAAACACCCCGGGTCGAGCGACACTTGCAGGTAGGGGTTCTACTGAGCCGTCCGCAAGCTGCCGCTCTGGCAGATTGGATCCAGGCGCGGTTGGAGGCAGCCAGTCCTGGCATCCAGGAGGCAACCTGATGGCCGTCACAGCGCTAGAAGCTCCAGTGCCAGGCATCTCCGCGACATCGCCGGCCACGGGGACGTACGCCCCCCGCCGCCTACGCTGTGAAGGCACGCTGTCCGGTGAGCCTATTGTGCTGCATGCGTTCGCCGCAGAGGCCTTTGGGCCCGACATGACCGACCTGGTGCTCTCCAATCCTGATCTGGTGCGCGAGGTGCTTGAAGCGGATCGCGAACTTCGCGAGGGCCGGGGCGAGTTTCTGTCACTGGAGGAAGCATTCGGGGAGTAGGGCTGGATGGCCGAGTATCAGGTGGTTGCCCGCGAGTCCTTCCGCCGCTGCTTGAGACATCACCCCGACCAGAAGAACCGCGTCCGGAACTTCATTGACCGCCTGCAGACGGCGCCTTACCATTCGGGCAAGTCTCACCTCCTGACTACACGCCACGGCATCGACCTCCGCGGCAAGCGCGGCGCTCACGTGTCTCGCAACTTCGTGATCATCTTCATGATCTGCGAGGAGTGCATCAACCGTAGCTTCCGAGAAAAGGGCTACAATCAGTGTGACCCCTGCCCCCAGACCCCTGAGAAGCGCCTGATACTCCTCGCCTTCGGGCCGCACAAAGAGGCGTACGGCCACACCTGGGGGGCCTGAAGCTTCTCCTCTGCCCCTTCGTCGTTGCGCCGTCCGCCGTTACCCTCGCCTCGCTGTTCTCTGTGTCTCTCTGGTTCCGTCCTCAGCCTTCGCCGTCCGCCGTTACCCCTCCCCGCCGTTCTTTGTGTCTTAGTGTCTTCGTGGTTCGCCTCTGCCGTCCGCCGGG
>CBFDAZ010000568.1:0-4245 GCA_965602825.1 uncultured bacterium | reverse complement strand
CGCGAAGGGGCGCCAGGCGGATGCCTTCCGGCCAGTGGGCGTGCCCACCATGTTCGTGCTGCACGTTGTCTTGGTTCTGGCTCTCCTGGTTGGCGGGTGGCCGCGGTCCCTCGGGCTGCGCGTCGGGGTGATGCAGTTCCTGCTGTGGCTCCCGATCGCCACATACCTCGCGGGGGTTCTGCCGCCCACCTCGTCACCGCTTCCCTCGCTGGGCCTGGCCTTGGGCGTTTCCGGCCTCGCGGCAGTCGCGGGTGCCCGGCACGTGACACTCGCGGCATCCACGGCAAGACTGATGGGCCCAGTAGTCGGGACCACAACGGCCATCCTGATGCTCGACTTGCTCGGCGGCGCGCGTCTGCAGCCGATCGCGCCGATCGGGTATTCGCTGGGGTTAGGCGGGCGATTCTACGGCATCGGCAACGAGGCGGCCGGTCTGCTGATCGCGGCAGGCGTCGTGGCGGCGGGTCTGTGTCTGGCAGCCAAGGAGGCGCCCGGCCGCGGTTCCGTGTCTACCGGCACCGGGGGCTCGATCTTGATTGCGGCTCTGGTGGTCGGGTGGCTGGCGGCGCCTTCCCTGGGGGCGAACGCCGGGTGCACGCTGGCCGGTGTCATCGCTTTCGGGACGCTGTTCGTGGCCGGATCATCCGGCCGCCGAACGTGGCTGCGAGGGCTGGCAGTTGTGGCCATCGCCATTGCGGTCTTGCTTGGCGTCGCGTGTATGGACGCCTCGCGCGGCCCGGAGAGCATGACGCACCTGGGGAGGGCGTGGACCCGGCTGTCGAGCGAAGGGTGGCGCTACGGGGTCGAGTTCGGGGTCCGGAAGCTCACGTCGTCCTGGCAGGGGCTCGTCCAGACGCCGGCGTCGCTCATCGCGGGGGCGTGGGTCCTCTTCTGGACGTACGCGCTGCTCCGACCAATGGCTTTCGTACGCCATGCCTACGACAACGCGCCCGCGCTGCGTCCGCCCCTGGTGGCGATCGCCATCGGCGGAATTGTGGCGGCGCTGCTGAACGACTCGACGGTGGCGATACCGACCATGATGCTTAGTATCGCGCTGCCCGCGCTTGGGCTCGGGATCTCGATCGAGCAGCCGGCCGTACGTGACGGGTCAGAAGACCCGTCGGCACAAACGGCGACGGTCTCTTCGGAGGAGACGCTTTCGAGAGGCCGCGAGGAGTGGCCCTCCGATGGCTGAGGCAAGCTACCTGGGGATCGATGTCGGTACGACGGCGATCAAGGCGCTACTGGTCGATAGCAGCTTCCGCGTCGTCGGGCAGGCGGGCCGGGAGTACCCGATCGACTGCCCGCATCGCGATTGGGCCCAACAGGATCCGGAGGATTGGTGGAACGGGCTGGTGGCGTGCGTTAGGGAGGTCACGACCGCCGCACCGGATCACCGCGTGGCGGCGCTGGCGCTGGCAACTCAGGGGGACACGCTGTGTCCGGCCGATGCCGAGGGGCACGCCCTGGCCCCCGCGCGGACCTGGATGGACGCCCGAACCGGTGCAGAGATCGCGGAGCTCACGCAACAGCACGAGCCGCTGTGGTGGTACCAGCGGTGCGGCATGAAGCCGGCTCCGTTCCATGCGCTGGCGACGCTTCCGTGGCTGCGGAAGCACGAGCCCGAGGCCTTCGGGAAGGCGGCGTGGTTTGCTCTGGTGCAGGATTTCCTCACGTTCCGTCTGGCCGGTGAGCGCGTCGTGGACGCGCCCAATGCGTCGCGGACGATCTTCTACAACACGGTGGAGAGGCAGTGGGACGCGGAGATCATGGAGCTTGTCGGCATCGAGGAGAGCCGGGTTGCCGAGGCGCGGGAGTCGGGGACCACGGTCGGCCCGCTGCTACCGGAAGCTGCCGAGGCGCTCGGTCTCTCGACTGACGTAACGGCTGCTTTGGGAGCCCACGACCAGTGCGCAGCGGCGACGGGCTGCGGAGCGCTGGGCGAGGGGAGCATGATGCTCTCGTGCGGGACGGCGTGGGCGCTGGTGACCGCGGCCCGCTCGCCCGTGCTCGATGACCAGGCGCGCCTGCAGACGTACTGCCACGCCTTCCCCGGCGGCTGGACGGTGTTGGGGGCGCAGCCGGGAGGCGCGGTGCTGCGTTGGTTCCGGGACGAGATGGCGCCGGAGCTGGCTGAGGATGAGGGCGCCTACGAGCGCCTCGTGCAGGAGGCGGCCTCAGCGCCCCACGAAGCGCCTGATCTCATCTTCCTGCCCCACGTCTACGGAGCCCTCACCCCCGCCTGGCAGCCGCAAGCGAGAGCCGGATTCCTGGGCTTGACGCTGCAGCACGACAGGGGCTCCCTGGTGCGCGGGCTCCTGGAGGGCGTGGCGCTGGAAGCACGATGGAATGTGGAGGTCATGGAGGAGGTGGTCGGGCCGATTGAGGAGCTGCGGATGATCGGCGGCGCGGCGAAGAGCGAAACGTGGGCGCAGATCGTGGCCGACGCGACGGGGAAGCGCGTGGTGCTGCCCGAAGTGAGTGAGGCGGCCGGGTACGGGGCCGCCCTGCTGGCGGCGAAGGCGGTCGGGGCGATCGAGGCGCCGGAGGAAGCGACGGATCGGCTGCCGGTCGGCGCGGTACTCGAGGCCCGGGCCGATCAGCAGGAGCGGCTGCTCAAGCGGTTCGCAGCCTATCAAGGGCTGTTCGGCGCGCTGGCGGAGGTATGGAGGCGCGCGGCGCCCGTCTGAAGTCTCTAGCTTGCCCGCAGCTCAGCAATCTGGTTGACTCGGGATAGGAGAAGACGGATGAACGTCACTGCCTTGAGCAGATCGCGGTGCCCGGGGCCACCGTCTTGCGCGAGGCTGAATGGCCATGTGCACGGCGCGATCCACTCCTCTGGGTCACGCTGGCTTGGCCAGGGGTACTCAACGTTCGGGCCGTGCGTGCTGCCGGTGGGCGCTGTCCCGACCGATGGGTTGAGCTGATCCACCTCAAGACAGACCGGCGCTATGCTCCTCAGGTAGCTGCGGTAGGCCTCCCACTTGTCTGCGGCGTACCCGAGCACACGAGCAACATCCTTGCGCTCGAGGTGCTTGCGAAGCTTGGAGAACTCGTTGTGGCGGAAGGGCGGCTCTTGCCCAAGCGCGAAGATGACTGCCTTCGCGGCCTTCTCTGCGGCCATTTGCACGTAGTGCAGGGGATGGCAGCCGGGGACTTCGTGCCGATCGCGGGCGAGGAGAAGCTGAGAGACAGCCAGGTCGCTCTCAGCCTGCCGGCGGAAGGCCTGGTGGCTTGTCATTCCGGCCACACCTTGCGCCTCTTGCCGAGGTCCCATCCCGGTGGCAACTGGATCTCACCGGAGGTGACCCGCTGCCAGTCTTCGGTAGAGACCAGGATCACAGTACTGGGGTACGGCAGTTCGTCGGAACGACCGAACGTGACCGGCCAGGGCTCTCCCGTAGTCAGGAACCCATCGCTGACCTCGACCAAGCGCACAACGGGATTGCGCTCGTCCGAGTCATCGAACGAATAGATATCCACGGGCGGGTCTTCGCCCTCGCCATGCCAGCGGGCGAGGGTGCTGATTGCGTTCTCGTAAGCTTCGGAGAGACCCTTGACCTTGCTCATTCTCTCATTATACCGATACAGAATGCGGAATGCAACAAGTCTGCGACAGACCCGACGAAGGGCGGGCTCTCGCCAGCAAGCCAAGAGGCGGGTGCCCCGCCAGTCACTTCGGCCTCACCTTGATGTTGCGGAAGGTCACCGGGCCGTGCGTGCCCTGGAGCAGGATGGGGCCGGGCTCCAGGTATCTTCGGTTCATCTCGCCGCCGGTGGCCCGCGGTATCTCGGCCTTGTCGATCGTCAGCACGTCGTTGTGCCGCAAGGTCATCCCGGCCGGGACGATGCGGCCGTTATCATCGATGCCCGCCGACTTGAACTCGACGTCGAAGGATTGCCACTCCCCGACGGGCCGGGTGACGTTCTCCGAGGGTGTCACGAGGCGGTAGAGAGCGCCGCACTGGTAATCGACAGGCGGCTGACCGAAGGAATCGAGGACCTGGATCTCGTAGCGCCCCTGGAGGTACACTCCGCTGTTGCTGCCCTTGGTGTACTTGAACTCGATGTGCAGGTCGCAGTCCATGAAGGTCCATTCGGTGTAGATGTCCACCCCGCCGTGCTCGGCGTTGTCCAGCTCGCCCTGCTCCGTCACCTGCCAATGCCCCTGGCTGCCTGAACTACGGAACTTCCAGCCCTCGAAGCTCTTGCCATCGAAGAGGGTGATCCAGCCCTCGCCGTCCG
>CBFDAZ010000567.1:0-4266 GCA_965602825.1 uncultured bacterium | reverse complement strand
CCAACCGGACATTTCTATTGTGCGCCAACCGGACAGTATCATTGTGCTCCCACACTCCGCGACTGAGGGGGTTTACAACGGCAGCGGGCTTGTGCTATAGTTACGTTGCGCGGTGGAGCAGTCTGGTAGCTCGCAAGGCTCATAACCTTGAGGTCGCAGGTTCGAATCCTGCCCGCGCTACCACGCCTTCCAGAACGCGGCGTTCCGATTCAGCGGAGCGCCGCGTTTTGCTCTTGTAGCGCCGCGTACAGCCGATTCACCCTTCTGTCGCCGCACCACACAGCGGACCCAGAATATGGCCGAATCAGCCCGAATCAGGCCCTCCGAACCTTGCGAACCTACCTTGCGAACCGATTCGGCGTGTAAGCAAGAACCTGCTGGGGTGTTGGGCGGGCGGGAGGGAATCGTCGGTGGTTCGATGCCCGGCCCGGGAGCCATTCGGATGGGTGGCATGCCAGTTGGCTCCGGCGATCGCGGTGGGGTGGTGAGCTCATGTCGCGAGGAAACCGTTGGCGGCGTTGCCGACCCCGTAGGGTCCCGGAACTGATCTGCGGGACTCAGGAAGCCCCAGATCCAGGGCCGGATGGAGTTTTTCGGAGGGGCAACCATCGAGACGGTTGAGTCCGCGACGCAGGAATAGCGGGGCGAGATAGTCAAATGGGCCCATGGCGGCGCACCGCGCATGGCCGGCAGCGCGAGCACTACGGGACCGAAGAGGCCGCGGCCGAACAGATGCACAGCCTGCGCCGGATCCGTATCTGGTGGAACACCCAGCCGATCCTCCTCTTCGCGGCCCTTTACGTGTGGGTCTGGCTGCGGGTAGACACGAGCCTGATGTTCCATGACGTGGTCACCGCGTACTTCCCGGTCTTCTCCCGGCGTATCGACTTCCTCCACGAGTCTCTCCTCCGGCCCGGCGGCCCCATCGAGTGCCTCACTCATCTCATCCTGCAGGCTTACTACTACCCCTGGGCGGGAGCGCTTGTGCTCACGGCTGTCGCCGCCGCCCTGAGTTGGTCCACGCACTCTGTCCTCAGGGCATTGGCGGGCGGACCGGTCCGTGTAGTACGTCACCTGCCGGCTTGCGTGGTCGTGGTCCTCACCAGCCAATATCGCTACAATCTGGGCTCGCTCATGGCCCTCGTCCTGGCGATGTTGATTGTGAGCCTCTATCTGCGGGCACTCCGGTGCGGAACCGGTGTGAGGCTCGCCATCTTCGTCGTTTTGGGCGCCTTGCTTTACTACAGCGCCGGCGCGACCGTGCTGCTCTACGCCGTCCTGGGCGCCATCGTCGAGTTCCGCGTGACCCGCGAGCGCCAGCTCGGGCTCTTCTACCTCTTCGCCGCCCTGGCGATTCCCTACGCGCTGGGGACCTTCGCCTTCGGGATGGCGCCGGACGCCGCGTTTACCACCATGCTGCCGCTCGAGCCGGAGGGCGGCCTCGGCGCGCAAGCGGCCCCATCTTCCGGGGTCAACTACCTCCTGGCCGGCCTCTACCTCTTCCTGCTCCTGGGGGCCGTGCTCGCGGCACTCTACGGCCACCGGGGAGAGCGCCGGCGTGGCGGCGGCACGGAGGTCACCGGCACCCCCGCGAGACGGCGGCACCTCCGCCGCATACTGGTCGGCCCCGCGTTCGAGTTGGCCTTCATCTTCCTCGCCGCGGTCGCTATCATTCACCTCTGTTGGGACGAGTCGACCCGATCACTCCTGAGGGTCAACCGCGCCGCCGTCCAGAAGAGGTGGCCGGAAGTGCTGACGGAGGCCCGGCGAGCCCGCGAGGTCCGTCGCGAGGTGGTGGTTGGCCACCTCGTCACCAGGGCCCTATACGAGGTCGGCGAGCTGCCCGACAGGCAGTTCTCATTCCCCATGACCCCCGCTACCTACATGCTCTCCTGGGGGCGGTGGTCTGTGGTGGCCGCACAGCTCGTCAGGAGTGTCGAGCCTCTGGACGTCGAGATCCGTCTTTCCCCGCAGCAGATCGCCCCGCGTCAATACGAGGCCCACGCCGCTTACTACCCCGAGAGGGACGATCTTGTCCTCCAGCTCGGACTGGTGAACCGCGCCGAACAGGAAGCCCGCGATGCCCTCGCGCAACTCGGACCTCGCCCGGAGATCCTCAGGCGGCTGTCCCTCATCAACATCGCCAAGGAGCAGCCCGAGGCCGCCAGAGTCTTCCTGCAGGCGATGAGCGCCTACGTGCACCACGGCCGATGGGCCAGGGAAGCGCTCCGCCGCCTCGAGGCCGATCCTCTCTGGTCGAGCGATCTGGAGATTGAGCGCATCCGGGCCGCCATGCCGATCGAAGATGTCATCTCCCTCCTCCGCCCGAAGCACCCGAACGACTACCCACCCTCAGTGGAAGATGAGCTCAGCGAGCTCCTGCGCCGTAACCCGCACAACCGCATGGCCTATGAATACAAGATGGCCCTCCATCTCCTCACCTGGAGAATCGACGAAGTCGTCCGCGAGCTTGACCGCCTGGATGAATTCGAGTACCCCGAGGTCCCCCGCCACTACCAGGAGGCCGCGGCGATCTACGAGGTGATTCACCGTGAGGACCCCGACCTTGACGAGAGCTGGGTGAGCCCGGAGGTCCGCGAGGCATTCAGCGAATTCCGCCAGCGCGTGGCTCGCTACTTCGAAGACGGCAGCCGCCCCGAGGTGATGGCCGAACTGGCGAGCGACTACGGCAATAGCTACTTCTACTACTACTTCTTCGACATCTCC
Organism: uncultured bacterium; assembly: GCA_965602825.1. GTDB lineage: Bacteria > Armatimonadota > Zipacnadia > Zipacnadales > VGFC01 > CBFDAZ01. The sequence continues at coordinate 1,539 of CBFDAZ010000567.1, read as the reverse complement.
GGAGTGGGGGAGCAATGAAGCGACGCGTGTGGGTGGCGGCGGCGATCGTGGTCTTGGCACTCGTGGCGGCGGCCGTTCTGCACCACAGGGCGGGCTTCGCGATTCGCCAGCCTGCCCCGGTCGGCCGGCAGGCCCGTATCCGGCCCGATTACGCCGACACGGTCATCCCGCCCAACATAGCGCCGCTGAACTTCCTTGTCGATGAGCCCGGCACCCACTACCGCGTGGACATCCGCGGCGCCGGCGGCCAGCCGATCACCGTTCTGACCCGCTCGGGGAAGATCGTCATCCCGCCCGGGCCATGGGCCGACCTCCTGCCCGGCAGCCGCGGCCAGGACCTCCAGGTGCAGATCCACGTCCGCCAGCCCAATGCCGGTTGGCAGCGGTATGCGCCGATCGCCATCGCCGTTGCTCCCGACGAGATCGACGGTTTCCTCGTCTACCGCTCCATCGCCCCGATGTACCGTCACTTCGCCGAGCCGATGGTCATCCACGAGCGCAGCCTCGCCACCTACGACGAGTCGGTGATCATGCACGGCCAGTCACTCGCCAACGGCTGCACTAACTGCCATGCGTTCCACAACAACAGCCCGGAGCGAATGACCCTTGGGCTCCGGCCAACGGGGGGCTCGCCCGGCACGCTGATCGCGAGTAACGGAGCCGTCACGAAGCTCGCCACGAAGTACGGCTACACCTCCTGGCACCCAAGCGGGCGGCTGGTGGCTTACTCGCTGAACAAGGTCGAGCAGTTCATCCACTTCGCCGGGCAGGAGATGCGCGGTGTTGTCGACCGTGATTCAGACATCGTCTACTACGAGATCGGCGCCACCACGGTCAAGACATCCCCCGCCATCTCCGACCCCGACCGCCTCGAGACATTCCCAGCCTGGTCGCCCGATGGCCGCTACCTCTACTTCAGCAGCGGGCCCGTTCTCTGGCCCGACGAGCAGCGTAGCGGTGTCGGTCGCATAGTTCCCTGGATCACGCCCCCCCTTCGCTACGATGAGGCTCTCTATGACGTTGTGCGCATCCCCTACGATGTGGACACCGACACCTGGGGCGAGTGTGAGACAGTTGTCTCCTCGGAGGTAGTGGGACAGAGCGCTCTTCTGCCGCGTATCTCTCCTGACGGCCGGTACCTGCTCTTCACTATGTGCGAGTACGGATGCTTCCCGATTGCGTTGTCGAGCAGCGATCTCTACCTCATGGAGCTTGAGACGGGGGAGTGTTGGCCTCTCGACATCAACAGCGAGTGGGCCGAGTCGTGGCACTCGTGGTCGAGCAACAGCCGCTGGTTCGCCTTCAGCAGCAAGCGGCGTGACGGCTTCTTCTCGCGGATCTACCTGAGTTACGTGGATGAGAACGGCAAGGCCCACAAGCCGGTGCTGGTGCCCGAGAAGGATCCGGCCTTCTACGAGAGCTTCCTCCGCACTCGCAATACGCCCGAGCTCATCACCGCCTCGGCCGCCGGCTGGTCCGAGAAGCTCCTGGCCGCCCACGAGTCCTCCGACGCCTTCAAGGTCACAATGCCCGCTGTCT
>CBFDAZ010000566.1:0-4274 GCA_965602825.1 uncultured bacterium | reverse complement strand
CGAGCGCTTGCTGCACCTTGCCGAAGTCGACACCCAACTCATCAAGCGTATCAGCGACCATGTCCTGCGGCAAGTCGTTCTCCACTTCCACCCTCTGCAGTGCTTGGTCCCGCGTGATCTCGCCCTTCCGGATCAGGCCGCTGAGGATCATGTCGTTCTTGGTCCAGCCAAGCAGGTTCTGGTACATGTACTGCTTCACGATGTGCATGCGGCAGTCCGATCGCCAGGTCGTCTTGCTGTGGGGTGGGTTCCGCCAGTGCAGCTCTGACTGGATTGTGGAGAGGATCCGCTCCTCGTCCCACTCGACGAAGTCGTAGGCAGACACGAACAGCACGCCGCCGCGATCCTCCGTCCGGTACCGGCTCCCCATGCGGTAGTAGCCCTCCCGGGCGAACTCGAACACGCATGCGGGGTGCGCCAGGTAGAATGGGTTCCTGGTGAGCTGCCAGGCGAAGCCGAGCAGGATGGAGAGCTTCCCCTTCTTGCTCTGCGGCACGCGAAGGAACAGGTCCCCAAACCGGAGTTGCGGTTCGCCGGTGCCTGTTATCACCAGCGGGAGGTCGTGCTGGCGTGCGGTGGCCTCCAACCCGCCTTTGCACCCGCTGACGCAGCCCGCGCAGAAGCTGGCCACCATGGACGGCGACGGCTGACGCCGCCAGGCGTTGATCACCTTCCCCGCGTTCCGTCGGACGCGGTCGTTGTGGACAACGACGAGATCGGTGTCGAGCGCCGCGGCGGCACTCTCAACGTTCTTTCGGGTCTGCTCGGGGACGAAGCCGTTGTCCACCGTGCACAACAGCACCTTCAGGCCCAGCACCTTCGTCGCGTAGTGCGCGGCGAAACTGCTGTCGCGCCCGCCGCTAATGGCCACCATGCAGTCGTACTTTCCTCCGTGCCCCCGGTAGCGCTCGACGAACTCCTCCGGCGACTTGCCTTGCCGCTCAAAGCGGGAGAGCTTCTTCTTGGGCGGCGCCTGGCAGTAGGAACAGACGTGGTCCTGCCCAAAGGAAAGCGCCGGGAAAGTCTCGGGCAGTATACACTTCGAGCACCGGCGCAGAGCGGCGCTGTCTGGCCTGCTGTCATCCATTGGTTTGATCCGATTGCCGGAACGCTAGGTGGCCACTGCGTTGCCGGGCGACAGGAGGTTCCCTTCGGCCGAGTTCGCCTCTGACTGGGCGGTGACCATCCGTGCAGCCCAGAAGTACGCAATCAGGACCGGTACGGCGCGCAACACGAGTGTCCGCACCGCAAACGGACCAACGCCGACCAGGAACTTAGGCATCAGAATAAGGGCATACGCGCACAGGAGCGGAGCCAGGGGGCTGCGCCCGAGTGACCGGGTCATGTAGATCTGGACGGCACGACACCAGATGCCCAGCAGGAACATCGCGATGACGGAGCCCACGGCGCCGAAGTTCATGTAGCCCTCGCCAATGGCGCCCGGAGGCCGGCCACCGATGCCAAAAGGCTCGATAGCCGAGCGGAGCGTGACTCCCGCTGTCTCCGTCGGGAACGGCCACACCGCCCGGGGCACCATGATCGGGATGGTCTGAATGTACGAGTAGCCCTCCAGCCGCCGGATGTCGCGGTCCGTCGCCCAGATCGCGGACGCCGTATAGTCGAAACCACGGGCCTCATTGAGAAGTTCCTCTGCAAACTCCCTCGGCAGCACGCGCAGCGTCTGGGCAATCGCTTCGGTCCCCTGTTTGGTGGCCCGTCTGACCATGACCGCTCCGGTCGCCACGACGGCCACGACGACGGCAATCCCCGCCAGCCACTTCCAGGAACGGTATTTCGGCTTGCAGAACGCATAGAGCACGTACGCCAGCAACCAGATCTGTATCAGCACTGCCCCGCGCCCGCCCATCGTGCCCACCAGCAGGCTGGCGAAGACCAGCAGCGGCCACGCCCACCAGGTGCGTCTCATGACGATGTGGTAATACAGGCCCAGGCTGGCCGCAATCCCCGCGAACTGCGCAATGCTGTGAGCCGGCCCGGCCATCTCGTCGGCCTCGTAGAAGGCCGCCCGCGCGTACAACACGGCGAGCAAGTTCGGGAGCCCTCCCATCTGCCGCAGAAGGAGAGCGTACGCGAGGACACTGATGACCAGGAGGCCGAGAGTCGCCTGCAGCCAGCGCGAAGGAGAGAGTTCCCGGCGAAACACGGGCACCACGTTCCCCAGCGCCTTCCCCAGCCGCGTTGCGTGGCCAACCCAGAACGCCAGGATGCCGGCCAGTGCCACCGTCATCCCGGTCACCACGATGCGGGGGAACTCGGCTTCGGACCCGATGTAGGGATGCGCCAGCTCTGGGTGGTGCAGGATGTACAGCGGGCGGAAGATGTAGACGATGACGTAGACCACTGCGATCCAGGCGCGCGGCGTCAGGTGCTCATTCGGGTAGATCCTCAGCACAAACGGGAGCGCTGCGGCCAGGAACATCGCGACAGCCAGGATGTAGGCGTCAGACGGTATGAGCATGGATTGGCCGTATCAGGAGGTCCGACCTCACGGCGCGATCGGCGAAGGCCGCGCTCGCCTCCACGCAACCAGAGCAGTTCGTCGAATCAGCTGGCCGGCCCCGGAAGGCAGAGCCGCGGGCCAGGCTTACCTGTCGTCTTCACCTTCGTCTGCCGTCTCTGTGTCCGCCGCCTTCCGCCTCGCGCGGCGTGCTCGGTCCCGTGAAGGCGCGATCATCAAACCCAACAGAAAGCCGGCGATCGCCGCCGTCACGCAGACCCGCGTGCCGGAGGGCGCGATCTTCTTCGGTGGGATGATGGCTTCATCCAGCACCGTGAACTCGGGCGCGTCCTCCTCGGCCTCCACCCGGGCCATCTCGTAGGCGTTCCTGACAACCTCGTACACCGCGGCATTGACCTCCAGCTCGGTCTGCAGCGCCGCCACTCTCTCCATCGCTCCCGGCAGGGCGGAGATGCGAGACATTAGCTTCCCGACCTCCGCTTCCATCGCCTCGCGACTGGCCGAGGCGGCTGCCAGAGCGCCCTCCAGTTGCGCCACCCGGGTCAGAAGCTCCAGGCGCACCGGGTTGATGGCCTCCGTTTCGCTCTGGGTCCTGAGGCCCTCGTCGATCTCCCCGCTGTAGGTCTGCTCGAGCGTACCAATGCGCGCCAGCAGTTCACGGCACTCCGGATGCTCGTCGGTGTAGCCCTTGTCGTGCAGGGCAGCCAACTCCGCCTGGGCCCGCGCCGCCTCTTCCCGCAGCCGGTCCGCCACACTGCTGCGCTGGTTAACGACCTGGCTGAGCACCATCAGCTCTTCGGCGTCCAGTTGCCTCTTCAGCTCCGTCAGTTCGTCCGCCGCGGCGGACTCCTCGGCCGCCGCAATCACCCGTTCCTTCTCGTAAGTCGCAAGCGTGGTGATTTCCGGCGGCATGGACGGCACGGGCGCAACGTACTCCACCTCGCCCTGTACCTGGGCGAGGGCCTGGCGCACCTCGTCCAGTTCCTGACGGGCCTCTTCGACTCTCTCCTTCAGATAGCTGGCCTTGCGCTCGCCGCGGGTCAGTGTGAGAGTGTCAAGCTTGTCGTGTATCAGTCTGACGTACTCGTTGGCGATGTCGCGGGCCAGTGTCCGCCGCTCCAGGTCATCGTTGGGGCTGGGCAGTACCCCTCGCGGTGTGCCCGAGATGGACACGTGGATCGCCATCGTGCCCTTGTCGGTGATCTGCACCGAGGTCATCTCGCCGAGGCGCTGCTCCGCGTCGTACTTGCTGAATGCCTCCAGTTCCCTGACCAGATCGAAGCGCTCCACGATCTGCAGGCGAACCGTCTGGCTCTCGCCGACGGCCAGGGCCACCATCGACGCTCCCGAGCCTCCCGCGCCCAGCCCGAGCTTCTGCATGACGGGCCCCAGGGCCGGGATGTTGGCGGGAAGAGCGAAGCTGCTGCCCGCGCTGGAGGGGTCGAACATCACGGACGTCGCTGCCCGGTACTGCCGCTGCAGGACGAACAGGACGAGGAATGCGCCAATCAGCCCGCCCAGGACCGTGGTCGAGAGCACGACAGCCCAGTTCCGCCGGAGCAACTGAACGTAATGAGAGAGGTAAAGATCCTCTTCCAAGAGACAGCTCACCCATCCAAGGAATCGGCCGGCACGAGCGCCCGGAGCAGGCGGCCCTTCCCGGAGTGAAGTCGAATCTCCTTCTTCGCCTGGCTTGAGCGCGGTCTACCTTTGACTGCTTCGAAGATTTGGGGGTCGTTCGTGCCGACGGGTCTCCAGGCCCGTCGGCGTAGCGGCCCCGAAGGCGCCGGCACAA
>CBFDAZ010000565.1:0-4278 GCA_965602825.1 uncultured bacterium | reverse complement strand
TCCTACCCCTCAGCACCGCCAGACAACGACAACGGCCCAGAAAGGCCGACCTGCAGCCGCTATCTCCCGCACCTTCCTCAACAGAACCTTGCTCGCGCTCCTCAGAGACAGCCGCAGGATCCGAGATCGGGGATTCCTGTTCAGTTCTCCACCGCGTCGAACACCCACTCTTTGAGCAGTTGCCCATCGGCGCTCCTCAGGCGAATCCATTCGAACTCAATGCGTCCGGGAGCGTTGGCCGGGTCGATGCGCAGGGCACTCAGCGGACCGGTCAGCGGCAGCTTCGCCGAGTACTCGTGCCACTCCCCGTCATGCGTTACCTTCAGCGGCAGCGAGCGCTCCCGGTGGAAGATCGGGCGCGCGCCCTGGACCCCGAAGAAGATCTGCCCCGGGCCCGAGGCGGTGGAGCGCACCCGCATCTCGACGGTCGCCTGACCGGTCGTCTCCGGCACGTCGCGGTTCGACATGGACGGGTCGCCAGCTGTCGATTCCATGACGAGTAGGCTCTCGTGGACAGACAGCGACGCATCTTTGCTCGGGTTCCAGCCACCGACACCCGGGTTGTAGGCGGGATTGGGCCTGGGCAAGACGGGCCGGCTGTCTGCCAGGAAGCCCTCGATCAGGGCGTCGAGCTCCTTTACCTTGGCGGGCTTGCTATCCGCCAGGTTGGTGGTCTCCCCGATGTCTTCCGCCAGGTTGTAGAGCTCGTAGCGGTGGGCGAAGTTCTCACCGTCGAAGAAGAAGCGGATCAGCTTCCAGTCGCCCCGCCGCACATAGACCGACGGCGGCGTGGCATCGGGCACGCCGGTCTGGTGCGGGAAGTAGCAGAAGACCGCCTCCCGATCCAGCTGGCTGCCCCTCAAGGCCGGCACGATGCTGGTGCCATCGAACTCCTGCCCGGCCTGCGGCTCGAGGCCCAGCATCTCGAGGATCGTGGGATAGAAGTCGATGCTCTGGACGATCTCGTCGCTCGTCGAGCCGCGCGTCACAACGCCCGGCCAGACAACCACGAGCGGCTCCCGCGTCCCGCCTTCGTAGATGGTCGCCTTGCCGCCGCGCAGCGGCGCGTTGCTCGTAACCGGCAGGTCGGGATGGCACTGCCTCGATGGCCAGTGGATGCCACCGTTGTCCGAGAAGAAGACGACAATCGTGTTGTCGGCCAGCCCAAGCTCGTACAGCGTGTCGAGCAACCGGCCGACGGCGTCGTCCATGCTGTGCACCATCGCGCCGTAGACCGGATGCCGTTGCGGGTTGTCGGGATCGGCCTTCGTGGCGTACTTGTCGACCAGATCCTGTTTCGCGTCATGCGGGGCGTGGACCGAGAAGCACCAGTAGTTCAGGAAGAACGGCCCATCTTTGCTGTCCCGGATGAACTTGACGGCTTCCCGCGCCATCCGGTCCTCGATGTGCTCGCCGGGCTCTCCCGTGAAGTTCAGCTCCGCGGAGAACTTCCACGGGGCCACATAGCTGCCCGCCGGACCGGGGCCCGGCCAATGGGGCACATCGACGTCGAAGCCCTGATGGAGCGGGTCGTACGGTTCGTGGCCGAGGTGCCACTTGCCGAAGTGGCCGGTGCGATAGCCCGCGTCCTTCAGGGCCTCGGCCAGCGTGTAGTAGTCGAGTTTCAGGCGCGTCGCGCTCTCGCAGACCACGGCCTTCTGATCGGGCGCTCCCCTCTCGCGGACACTTGCCTCCAGCTTCTCCTGCTTCAGATGACAGGCGGGCGATGTGATGCCGATCCGAGCCGGCCAGAGCCCCGTGACAATGCTGGCCCGAGTCGGCGAGCAGAGGGGGTTCGCCGCGTAAGCCTGGGTGAACATCATCCCGCGCTTGGCCAGCCGGTCGACGTTCGGGGTCTCGAGGAAGGTGCTTCCGTAGAGCGACGTGTCTCGCCAGCCAAGGTCATCGGCCAGGATGAACACAACGTTCGGCATCCGCTCCGCCGCACGGGCCGCCCCGGTCATTCCGCGCCCGATCAGTACCGCCGCTCCCAGCCCCAGGCCCTTGACGAACTGACGACGTGGGTACGCTTTCATCGCTATCTCTCCCGTCTGCTACTTCGGTGAGTTCGCACCCACGCGCAGACCCACCCGGCCGGCCGCGTCTTGCCCTGGGCCTTCTCTTCGCAACCACTGGGCCGCCCACCTCGTCAGTCTGAATGGCGCACCGCGACGCTGAGTGTAGTCCCATGCGGCCTGGCAGGCGTATACTGTTGTGAGTACTCATCTGACCGGTGCCGGTTGTGGTGGAATGCCCGGCGGGGACATGGAGCTCGCACATAGGTGCCAGCACGGGGACGTTGGCGCCTACGCGGAGCTCGTTCACCGACATCGCGGGATGGTGTACCGGGTGGCGCGCGCGATCATGGGCTGCGCGGACGACGCCCATGACGTCGCCCAGGACGCCCTGGTGCGTGGCTATGAGGCAATCGGCACGTACAACGGGCACCACGAATTCGGTGCCTGGCTCCGCCGGATCACGGTGAACCGCGCCATCTCGAGACTCAGAGATCGGAAACGCGCGACACGCCTTGTGAGGTCGGGAGCGCCGGCCAATCCGCCGTCCCCCGCCGATAACCCCGCTGACAGCGCCTCCGTACGCGAGCTTGAGCAGCACCTGCGGCGCGCCATCGAGAGGCTGCCCCTCAAACAACGACTCGCGATCACGCTGTTTGCGCTGCAGGACATGAGCCTCGCAGAGACGGCAGAGGCGATTGGATGCTCGGTCAGTGCCGTCAAGTCGCACGTTCACCGAGCCCGTCGAAAGCTGACCATATCGCTGTCGGATTACCTGCAGGAGGATTGACCCGTGAACTGCCGAGAGGCCCGGAACTTGATGGACGAGGTACTGGACGGCAACCCGATACACCAGACCCGGCTGGAGGCGCACCTCGCGGAGTGTGAGCGGTGCCGAGACCAGTGGGTGATGCTCCGCCGGACCCAGGAAGCTCTGGCTGAGTGTGTTCGCCGTCCCGTCGAGCCGTCGGCGCTGGAACGGCTAACGACGGACGTGCTGGCCGAGGTGGGGGCCCAGCAGACCGGCACCCCCGCCGCGGCCGGGGGGCGGAGGTGGGTGGCATTCGCCATGGCGGCGAGCCTGCTGCTCGCCTTCGCCACCGGCGTGGGGGCGGGGCGGACGATCTGGCCCAGAGCGGTCACGGTGACCAAGGTCGTGACCCAGCACGAGGTCGTCGAGAGATCCGTGGAAGTGCCGGTACCGGTGGTCAAGGAGCAGGTGGTCGTCAAGCGAGTGCCCGTGCTAACGACGAGGGTCGTCTACCGCGACCGGCCAGCGCCTCGTGAGGGGGCCGCCGAGAGCGAGATTCTCAGAGCTTCACGCGAGATGCGGCGGGCGGCTCCGCCACCCGAGGTCGAGCTGATCGCCGTCCACCCGGTGTTAAGACGTGAGTTCCAGCCAGCCGCAGTGATCGACGAGGCTGCCGGCGAGATTGACCATCCGGAGCCGATGGCGGATGGCGGACCGCGCATCGCCACGGGCCCGGCGGCCCAGACGATAATGGCGGCCCAGATCGTATCCGACACCCCCAAACCCATCATCGGGGGGGATCAGTGATGAGGTTCTCTGTGTGGCACGCTGCTGTGTGGGCTGTCGTGTCCGCGTGCTCAGCCCCGGCCCACTCACAGAACGCTGAACTGGGTGATCGCGCAGCGCTGGCCTGGTCGAAGCCGACTGCCACCGCATCCACGATTGCGGCGACTGTGGTGCTGACTTCCGACGAGGCGCGCGCCTTCCTGCGCAACGTACTGGACCAACGAGAGGTCCGGGCGGATACGGATGGCGTGGTCGTCCTGCAGGTGAGCCCGGAGAGGACCGATGTGTGGACGAACCCCGCAGAGACACCGGAGACCGCGGCCGCCCGTCCGAGGCTCTTCGCCCAGTGGTCGCCTGTAGGACCCAGGACGCAGCGCCTGCGACGCGGGCAGGAACGCAGCTTCGAGCTTCCCTGGCCCGACCAGAGCCTCCGGTACTACCTCAAACGTGAGCCGGGCAAGCCGGACCGAAAGGTTGAGCTGGCCGACAGGGAGGGCTATACGGTCCGGCTTCGAGTGCCCGACGTGGCGCCGCACGGCTCGTCGGAGGTGGAGATCGTCCGCAGAACGTTCGTCGGCGCCGAGTACGACGAGGCGGCCGAGGCCGCGATCGGTCGGCCGGCTCTCATGAAGACAATCTGCAGCACGACCGCCCCGCTGGCGGCCGACAGGGCAACCGTGGTGCAGTGGGAAGTGCCCGAGGAGGACGACGACGAGGGCAGTTACT
>CBFDAZ010000564.1:0-4280 GCA_965602825.1 uncultured bacterium | reverse complement strand
ACGATCCCGCCGCCGCAGCCCGTGAACATGGGCAGGCACACCAGGAGCAGCAGCAATGCGACGTATCTTGCGTAGCGACGCCTCATGGTAGAGCATCCTCCTGGACGGCGCCCACGTCGATGACGCCCTCTTGTGCCCGGCTGCAAACCGGCGCGAGCAACCTCACCTAACGTATTCAGCCCTGTCGTGCGTGCTTCCTCCCCTGAGTGTGGAGACACCCGGTAAGCGGCGTGGTTTCTTGTGGGCCCAGTGGGGCGCCCTTTGCTGCTGCTCAACCATGTCAGGGCGCCGGGTTGAGTGTGACAACCGGCGGGTTCGTCAGCCGATCGTAGTCCTGGATGGCGAAGGTCGCATCCGGCTGCCCCGGGTGGACGACATAGGCGAGACGTACGTCCTCCGTCCGAGCTGTGCCGAAGCCGATGCCGCCCCAGGAGCCCGCATCCCAGTAAGTCAGGTTGCTGAACGGCGTGAGAGCCACGCACGAATGGGCCCAGCCGTCGGCATAGAGGGCATACCACTTCGGGTCCGCGTTCTTCCCGGCCACCTCCTCCGCGTCGCCACTGCCATCCACGGGGGCCCGGTTGCCTTTGTCGTCCTCGTACTGCCCCGGCAGCAGGTAGTATGCGCGGCTGTGCAGCGTTATCGGCTTGTTCGTCTCGGACGAAACCGTGAAGTAGTCCCGGTAGAAGGCGTAGGTCTTGGTGTAGCGATACTCGCCGCTCAGGTCCTTGGTCGCCTGGACTACGATCCTTGCCGGCCCCCGGTGCAAGACCTCGAAGCCCTGCAGCTCGCCCTGCTCGTCCACCCATCCCGTTTCCGCCGATGAGACGCCGAGCGACCTGAGGAAGCTCTCCTCAGGTCGGCCCCCGGCCAGACTGTGGCAGGCCGCGATGACGCCATCCCTGAAGACGACGCGGTAGACGGGTGTTGTGACCGTCTGCGCCTCGGGGTCCCATCTCAGGTCCCCGGTGGGTGCATAGGGCGCTGCATCCGCCTTGTCGTTGCAGAGCACCGCAAACTTCCGTGTTGCGCCGGCTGGCGTATCCTCCGTCAGCAGGACCACAAGCTCTCCTGACCCACCCTCCTCGGCATCCAATTGGGCGGGCACCGGGCTGACCGGCTTTCCGGCCTCATCCAGCTCAACCACGCGCAGCGAAGACAGGTCCAGCCGCTCAGGCGCGACCCCGAACAACTCGCGGAGATCCACCTCGGCGACAGCCGCCTCGTCCTGGCGGTCAACGGCTTCCACCCTCACCGAGGCCTCCGCGCGGTGCCGCCAACCCGAGTAATCCGCGGGGAACGTCACGGAGACCGAGGCCGCGTTGTTGTTGTCCAGCAACTCCTCCTGCGCTGGGTCGGGCTGGACGGTCATGGTAACCGGCCACGTCCCGTCAAGGCGATCGAGGGAGAAGGCTACGTCGAGCTGCTTCTCTCCCCCCGGCTTCAGCCGCACTCCCTGGCGCCCCAGCTCCACCAGTCCCTCCTGGGTGTCGATGCACACGGTCAGCAGGGCGCTGCAATCCCTCAGCCCGGTGTTGCCGACCTTGGCGTGCGCGATGGACTCGTTGCGCCCCTCGTTGACGTCCACACTCGCGGTGGTGGTGTCGATAGCCAGGTCAGGCTTGCGGACGGCCTCGTCGCCCATGAGCACGTATGTGCCGGGCGTGGCCTGGCAGGTGATGCTGTCCTCGCTGACTTCCACGTCAACCTGACTGACGCGCTGCCCCTCGCGGTCAAGGGCATAGAGACGGGAGCGCTGCCCAACGCCAGAGACGGGCAGGCTCCGCCGCCTCAAGGCGATCGTTTCGCCCTCCGCCCCCTCGCCGACCGACATTGTCAGCGTGCCCGGACTGGTGGCCCGAAGGGTGATCGGGACGCTCGTCTCCACCACCCCAAAGTCGTGTCGTCTGCCGGCCGGATCGCAGAAGCAGTAGCGATCCGGATCGTGGATGAATGTGACGGTCCTGCCGTCTCTGAGAGCGCGATACTCGGTGAAATCGGCACCCTTCACATGAAACCCGTTTGCCGGCAGTACCAGGGCCTCCCCGCCGACCTGGAGTTCGTAAGGCTGCTCCCCGAAGTTGACCGTGCATTCGTACCCCGGCGCCTCGAGTGCGCGGCGTCCGGGGACCTCGCTGCCGCCGAGGCCGAACGTCGTGCGTTGGACCGTGTGGTCATCGGTGAGGAACTCGTGGCTCTGCATTTGCGCGAATAGCAGCTTCTCATGCAGCTTGCACGTGTTGCGATAGCTCTGCAGGAGTCGCTCGCGCAGGTCCGGCTCCCGCCAGTTGAAGCTGTACGGCCGGCTGACCCAATAGAGGGGCACCGTGCCGTAGAGCACGTTGAAGGCATCCTTCTTGTCGGCGATCTCGGGTGCCACCGGGTACAGGTGTCCCGTGCTGTCGCCCCAGTACCACGTCGAGACGACACAATCGTGGAATACGAGTTCCCACAGCGGCACGCGGTAGTAGGGGCCGATCCCGTACTTCAGGTAGTCCTCCCCGATGTCTTCGCGGCTCTCCGGCAGCTCGATGCCGACGTGACCGGCCGGCCACGAGTAGAAGCCGCCCGACTGCATCCCTTCCCAGTAGTGGTAGTACGGCACGCCGTACCACCGGCCATGCTCTCCGCCAAGGACCAGCCCGAGGTCGGTGACGTACTTCGCCAGGGCCTCGTTGGCCCCGCGGTACTCGGTCCGCGTGAGCGGGTGGTTCTCGTCATGACACTCCCTGAGGCCCGAAGCAGTCGTCACGTCAAGGAAACGGGCATTGAAGGGGTGCTTCTCGAGCAAGGGCACGATCTCGAGGCTCGCCGCTTCGACCGCCAAGGCCGGGCACAGCTTCATGAACGTGGTCTTCTTGTCCCACGTGACCCAGCCGAGCGCACGCTTGCCGTCCCCCTGCAAGATGGCGGAGTCCGGCAGCGGCGCGCGGTTGGATTCGCCCAGCGGACCCTCCTGGATATCGACGTAGTTGTCGTACTCGCTGATAAGGTAACCGAGGTCCTTGATCGCCTCCATGTCCTTGGCCGGTCCGCGCCAGTTGACGATCATGCGCTCAATCCCGGCCGCCTTGGCCTCGCGGCAGAACTCCAGGCCCCACGCGCCCCAGATGTCGGGCGCGCCGCCGAGCCGCTCGACGTCAGGCAGGCGTTTGGCCTCCTCCCGGAGCGTGACCAGGAAGCCGCTCTCCTCAGCGTAGGCTCGGTAGCGCTTGCAGATGGCAACGTACCCGCCATGGTCCACGAAGGAGATCATCATCCGCCGTGGATAGCGGAACTGCCCCTTCGAGTTCTCCCACAGCATCACGGGGGCCAGGCGGGTCTCGCCGTTGACCTCCGCCGCATCCATGAGCACGCTGCCGTCATCCGGCGTCTCGGCCAGCAGCAGGTAGCCCTTGTCCAGGTCGGTCAGCCCGACCCACGGCATGTCCAGGCTGGCATACGTGCTCAGCCGGTTGCCCCGCCAGCGCATGTCATCACAGTCGAGAAGGAGCCCATCGCAGTACCGCGCCGCCGGCACGAACGCGCGTTCTGAATCGAGCACGAACGGGCTGATCGGACCGAAGGGACGGACGCCGGCTGTGCGGTCAGGGATGTCGGTCTCGACGACAAGATCGGCTGAATCGTCGGGCAGGCGCAGCGTGACCGTGCACTCGACCTCCGCTCCTCCGGCGGGCGAGACGGTCTCGTAGGCGATGCCATCCGGGACCTGGCGCACATTACGCAGGGCGGTGTCCGGCTCGGGTTCCGCAGCCACCACGCCTTCCTCGTCGGCGAAGATGGCTTGAGCGAAGGTCGCCGGGCTGGAGTGGACCCAACTGGTCGGGAAGTAGAGCTGCCCCTCGCGCGCGCCGGTCTCATCGGCATCGTTCACGCCGAGAGCGAAGCGGAAGCCCTTGCCCGCGGCGACGTCAGTTCGTGCCAGACCAAGCACCTCCCAGGAGAACGCGGCCTCCATCGTGTACTCATCGGGAGTCGTGCGGGCCACGAGTTCATACGCATCTTCGGGCGCCGGCGCCTGGCGGGTCGGCACGAGCCTCGGTCCTGCGGGGTCGAGGGCCAGCCCGAACTGCCCGGCGTCGACCCAGAACTCAATCGAGTCCTTCTCCCACCACTCCCGGTCGGCAGCCGTAGCGAAGGTGTGCTGCTGGTCGCGGATTCGGGCGGCCATGAACAGGTGCTCAACATCCCACGACACCCACACCTCGCCGCTCAGGTCGTTCGGCCCATCGACCTGCTTGGCGTCGGCCGTCATGTCCGTGGTAAGAGCGACGAGGGGC
>CBFDAZ010000563.1:0-4290 GCA_965602825.1 uncultured bacterium | reverse complement strand
ACTCGACGACCTCCGGGCAGGAGATACTCGAAGTCCAGTAGCCCGGATCGTCCTCGGGCTTGCCGCCCCGGAACTTGTGGGCAAACTCGGGGTGATCGCGGATGAACTTGCTCGACGTGCAGTAGGCAATCCCCGGCGCATAGTGGCTGTCCATCTGGTCGAGCCACGCCACGAGCTTCATGCCTCTGGCGTGAGCATGATCGACGGCCACCCGGAGCGCGTCGAACTCGTTGAAGTCGATTCCGCCCTTGCACTCACCGAAGTCCACCGTGACGCTGTACGCTTTGCCTGCCGCCTCGACCTTGGTCGGGTAGTTGAAGTCGCCCGAGCATGTGATCCGCCAATGCACCCGCCGGATGCCCGTCCGCGCGATCTTGTCGATGACATGCTCGACGCCCGAAGGGCCCCAGGTCTCCGGCGACTTGCCCCACTTCTGGGGGAAGTCGGAGAAGGACACCTCCATGGCAACTTCCATTCCCGGCGCTCCCTTCTGCTCGGCCGAAGCTGCGTCCGAGTTCCCGTTCCGGGCGGCCAACAGCGCGCAACTAGCGGCCAGTACCCAGACGATGATTGGCATAGGCTTCACGTCAGTCCTCCTGCGCGGATGTCCAAGGGCTTGCCGGCAAGCGATCGAGAGGGTCGTGTGGCGCTGGCGAGCGTAGGGATGCGGTCGTCGGCCCGGGCGCCAGAGCTCACTCGATGGTCGCCCGCACGATCCGGCGCTCCTCCAGACGGGTGATTGTCTGCACGCCGTGCCATTCGAGCATCCCGATGGGCAGGTACCCGACCGGCCGGTGCGCCAGCCGCTCCTCGAACTCACGTGGCAGGAGCTATTTGTAGTGGACCTTGTCAGTCATCTCCGCAAAGCCTCCCTGTCATGTCCGCGCTGTGGTGGATGTCCGGCCCCGCAGACAGCTACGCCGGCAGACCCTCCGCCCTCGGGGTATGCGTGCCTCAGTCAGTGTCGAACAGACCCGCCACATCCCTCACCAGGCAGAACCGCAACTGACCGATGCCGTCCCTCTTCTCCCGTACCTTCCTGTCGGCCGGCTGACACCAGTAGAGGAAGCCCAGGCCGTTGGAGAAGTCGGCGACGGCGGAGGCCTCATCACAGACCCACGCCGGATCGTGCAGGCCGATCCTCACGTCCTTCGCCGACCAGTTCGTCCCATCGTAGTACCGCAGATGCAGCCGAAGGTCCGGCCCGCGGTGGATCAGGGCTAGTGGCCCAGGATTCCCGGACAGGTCCGCGGAGAGACTCAGATCATCATCGCCTTCGTTCGCGCCGGCCTGGTCCGCCACGAGTATGCCCGGCTCATCCACGGGTGGCGACCAGTCCTCAGCGGCGTACGGCGCGGACAGGAACCGGTGCCGAGCATCGCCGCTGGCATCCGTGTAGACAACGTGCAGGCGCCGCTTGCCCGGATCGAACACGGCGCACGCCCGTTTGCTCTGGTAGCCTTCACCGATGACGTGCGGGGCGCCCCAGGCACCAGAGGCTGGGTCGTGCACGTAGACGGCGGTCGTCTGCTCGTGTTTGGCGAAGAGCACACATGCCACTCGCCCCTCATCGAGAGCGATGATCTGCGGCGCGTGCGTCCCTGGGCCTGAGCTCTTGAAGAGCACGTGGTGGGGCTCCCACCGGTTGATGTCGTCGGGCCGGGTCGTGCGTGCGGTCCACGTCGCCATCCACCCGTGCTCGGGGCTCTGGGAGCGTGCCGCCACCCACAGGTAGCCCTCCGTGTCTCGCGTGATGGAGCCGTAGTGCGGCCCCGCGTGACCAACGTGCGCGTCTCCCGGGAGTGCCTCGACTGCCTCTTCGGCGACCAGCCGGTCATCAACGATGGCGAACGGAAAGACCTCATACGGCGCGAAGAACATCCTGCGGTCCGGCGTGCTTCGGTGGTACCAGGCCTTGCCGCCCTCCTCCCACGAGATCCCCGCCTTCACCCGCCAGTGCCCGAAGCGGGCGTGGGTGAGGAAGATGCGGTCGCCGACGAGCAGCGCATCCGCGGAACTGGAGTGTCCATTGCCCACGACCGCGGGCGCGAGCGAGCTGAATGCCTGCCCGTCCTTCGAGGCCCGCCACGCGAGCATCTCCTTGCCGAGACCTGCGTCGCCGAGCTTGTCCAGCCAGTGCCCCGTGCCATGGAAGACGAACCAGGTTCCACTGGACCCATGGTAGATCACCTTGCGGTTGTGCGGCCGGGTGCTGACGTGAGCGCCCCGGCAGTGCTCGCCATCCACCAGGACATCTGTGACCCCGGGAAGCCCGTCCACCGGCGCCGGCGTTGTTTGTGGCATGGTCGCCTCCGGGACGATCACCACACCAACACAGAGCAGAGCCGCAATGATCGCGGGACCCCCTGAACCAGGCATGTGCGTGCTCTCCTTCGTAGTGGCTGACCGGGACAGGCCGGCCTCCCGATTCGAGGTCGGCGGCGCGGGCGACCTTGTAGATGCGGTCGCAGGCCGGGGCGCTCAGGCCGAACTGATCCGTCGCCGCCCGCAGCGCAGCCGCCGGTGACCGCCCCAAGGCCTTAGGCCGCATCATTCAGGAGGCACTGTGGCCCGAGCGCCTAGCAGCACTGGGAAGGCCGTTACCGACCTGTCTCCACGGCCCGAGGATCGGGCGACCAGCGCCACACTGTGCTCTATGGCAAACAGCCACACGAAACTAGAGTTTTCTGCCGGAAGGGTGCGGGAAACCGGCTCTTTTCCAAAAGAGCGGGTTGCCCGCGACGTTCGTCATGAATAGACCGGGCTAGAACCGGTATTCCGCCGCGAAGGCGAGAAGCGGCTCGGGCTCGAAGCGGTTCGGCTTCTCGTCAGGCCTCGGCGGCCCGTCGCCCATGCTCTTCAGGGCGTGGTTGATGACAGCATGTCCGAAACTCCCCGCCAGGACGCACCGGCACCGTTCATCCTCGTACTGGACCCCAAGTGCGAGTGAGAGCATGTCAAGGGCGCCGTCCTGCACGGAGAACTCGGAGATCGTGCGCGGGTTCTGCCCGATGCCGCCGCTTTTGCGGAGGCGCCACTGGCCGCTGACGGCCGTGTGGTGGACGCTCAGCCCCGAGAGCAGCGACCAGTGTCGGACCAGTGGCCACTCAGCCCCGCCGCGGAGGGAAAACGTGTTCGTGCAGGCAGCGGCCTCCAGTCCGTAGACATCGCCACCGAACCCCGGGAACAGACCAGCATAGCCCTGGTCGCGAGTGTCGAAGCGGCTGCGGCGCCAGTCCGCCATGGCCTGAACGGTTCGCCCATCGCGCTCCCGCCGCCAGCCGACGGCTACTGACGAATCCTCGGCTGACACCTTCAGGTCCCCGCGTGCCAGCAACCCCAGGAGCACGGTGCCCTTCGCGTGCGCCCGGTAGTCCGCGCCAGTGAGGAAATACGTCTCGTCGCCTCGGTCAAAGGCCGCGTAGGCCTCCATGCGGCGGGCGTCAGCCGCCAGCCGAGCGGCGTAGTCGGACCGGCCACGGGTGACGTTGAGCGTGATGTCAGGCTCCACGGCCGCGTACTGCACGCCCCATCGCAGCGGCCGCCGCGAGCGCGAGACGCCGAACGTCCACTGCATCGCCTCGGCACGCAGCCGGGGCCAGGCTGCGGTGTCCGCGGGGAGGCCCAGCACCTGGGCTACGCTCTCTCCTGAGGCCCTGGAGCGGAACGTGGAATCCGTGGCCGCGCAGCCGAGGGTCCAGGCCGACTTGGTGGTGTAGGCGACAGCCAGCGTCCGATCATCGTCGTCGAGGGAGAGACGCCAGTCCAGATCGCGCTGCTGATCGTGGACCGTCCCCCGACTGGTGCGGTTCCGCAGACCCACGACCCAGCGTTCATCGTGGGACTTGGGTTGCAGCGGGACGATGCAATCCTGAGCCATAACGTCCGTCTGCCACCGAGCGACGGTCTTGTCGCCCTCTTTGACCACGATCGGTGTCTGGGAATGGAAATCGAGCCGGATCAGGGGGCCGTCGGCTGAGGCCAGGCTGGTCGGTCGCTCCACCTCGGGGCGCCCGGTGATCTGGCCCGGGACGTCGCCACCTCCCACCGCCGCCAGGGGCGCCTCCGCCTCCCAGAACAGGTCGGCAGGGTTCTGCGCCTCAGCCGCGGCCCAGCAGCGCGCCGCGACTCCCAGGGCGAGAACCAGCCGAAGAGCGCCCTTCAGCGCGTGCCCAGGGCGCCCTCCGCTCACACGGTCTGTTCGTCGTCGCGCGGTACCCAAGCGCAAGTTCGCATCCGGGGAAGTGCGTTTTGTCGTGGCGCCGGCGTGTGAGCTGCCGATCTGTAGCT
>CBFDAZ010000562.1:0-4295 GCA_965602825.1 uncultured bacterium | reverse complement strand
TGGTTTGTCTCGCGGGTTGGTTGGGCCGCGCAGCGAGTGCCAAACCACTGTGGTGAGGAGAGGCGGCCCGGGCCATCATGCACGGGCATCCGAAGGTGCCTTCCGGGTGTGGGTGGGGGCAGGATGATCCCAGTGCGCAGGTGAACCTTCGGGGTGAGTCTTCGGGTCTGATCAAGGGAGGAGACGAATGCCAAACGCTCTTCTGCGATTGATGGCCCTACCCGCCGCCTGCGCTGTATGCCTGCCGCTCGTCGCTCAGGAGAGGACATCCGAGAACAACCCACGGCTGCAGGAGTACCTGCAGCGCTTTCCCGGCGCAGACGCTGATAAGGACGGAGTTCTCACGCGCCAGGAAGCCCAGAACCACCGGCGTGAACAACGAGGGCCGGCTGCGCGTCAGCGGCCGCCGCGGCCCGACCCGGACATCGCCGACTTCGCCTACGGCCCCCACGAGAAGCAGCGCTTCGACCTGTGGCAGGCGGAGTCGGATGCGCCGACGCCCCTGATCCTGTTCATCCACGGTGGCGGCTTCCGTGGCGGCGACAAGCAAGGCATCAACGTACAGATGCTGCGCCAGGCCCTGGAGCAGGGCATCTCCTACGCGTCACTGAACTACCGCCTGACGCCCGAGGTGCGGGAGCCTGAACCCTTCCTGGACTGCGCCCGGGCCCTGCAGACCATCCGCTATCACGCCGCCGAATGGAACCTCGATCCGGACCGCATCGCCAGCACCGGCGGGTCGGCGGGAGCGGGGATCTCGCTGTGGCTGGCGTTCCACGACGATCTGGCTGACCCCGAAGCCGAGCACCCGGTTGCCTGGCAGTCAACGCGGCTTGTCTGTGCAGCCGTGACCAACGGGCAGTGCTCGTACGACCCCTTCTTCTGCGAGAGCATTGGCCTGCCGCGGCTGATGGAGCACCCCTTCTTCCACCCCTTCTACGGCATCGAGCCTGGGCAGGAGGAAACCGAGGAGGCCAAACGGCGCTACGCGGAGGCGGCGCCGATCACGTACCTGTCGGCCGACGACCCGCCGGTGATGATGGAGTTCGGCGGACGGAACGATCCGGTGACCGAGGAGACGAGTATTGGCGCGATCGTGCACCACCCGAAGTTCGGCCTTGTGCTGAAGGAGCGAATGGAGGAGCTGGGTCTGCGCTGCGTGGTGCACTGGAGGGACCAGGAGGACGCGGAACCGATCACGGCCTTCGAGTTCCTGCGCAGCTACCTGCAGCCTGAAGAGGGAGCTGAGGAGTAGGGGGCTGATGACGTCGGCGCATACAGTCAGGGAGCTCGTGGGATCCAGGCTAAGAGCCTATCGCTCGGAGCACTGACGTCGGCGCTACGGCGGCAAGCTTGGGACGGCCAGGCGCAGACTACCAGTCAGCCGCTGTCCTCCTGCCGCACCCGCTCGGTGATCCACATCCGGAGCATTGTCTGGTAGCCGATGCCCTTGGTCGCGGCGATGCGCTTGAGTCGCTCGATCTGGCTCGGCGCGAGGCGCAGCGAGATCTGCTTGAGGGGTCGCGACGGGAAGTGCACGTCGTCCGCCGGTTGCGTGTCTTCGACGTAATCGGCGAAGCTGTGCCTGTCCCAGAACTCAGCCGCTGGCTCGTCAGTTCTCAGATCGGGAATCCGGTTCCTGGCTCCTGGCGTCATCGCTTGCGTCCCAACTCGTCGTACACACGACTGCGGTGTGCGACGCAGATGACCCGCAGGAGTTTCGCGCCATCGTCCACATGGTAGAGGACACGGTAGTCGCCGACCCGGAACTTGCGAAAGGGTTTGAGGGCGCCTCTGAGGTCTGAACTGCCTCGTGGTCGGGGATCGTCGGCCAGGGCCAAGGCCCGTGCCCAACAGCGCGCTCGCAACGGTCTCGAGAGTCGCTTGAGAGACTTGACGGCCTCATCGCTGACCTCGACGCGGAAGCTCACAAGTCCAGCTCCGCCTCTGCCTCTTCCGGCGTCAGCCACTTCGTCTCCCGGTTGCCGAGTATCTCCTCAGCCTGCTGAGCCAGGATCCGGTCCTCGGCCTCCTCCAACATGGCGAGGTCCTCCAGAGGCACTACGGCCATCAGAGGCTTCCCATGACGCTCCACGATGACCCGCTGCTTCCCGAACGCCACCGTGTTGGCCACACGGGCCAGGTCGCGACGCAAGTCTCCGATCCCCACACTGTCCATTGGTATTCGCCCTTCCTCACGTACGGGATGTACAAAATATATCGTAGTGACTTAAGTAGCCTTTGTCAATATCCAGAGGTGGGTTCACGGCGGGAGCCACCAGGCGAACAGCCGCGCCCGCTCGGGACTCAGCCTCAGCTTCACCGCCTGGCCAGCCTTCGGCAGCAGCGACGCGTCCGGCCAGCGGACCGTGGCGTCGGGATGGTCGCCCCGGATCGGCTCCGAGGCCTCCAGGCCGGGGAACGGGCGGCCGGCCTCGTCGCACAGCGCGGCGCGGGCCACGCCGTGGGTGGCGCCCAGGTTCAGGTGAAGATCGCCGCCCGGCCAGGGGAAGGTCTTCGTCAAGACGTAGCCTGGTTGGTCTCCCGCATCGAGTGAGGCGAAGCCGTCCCGGCGCTGAATGAGCAGCCCGACAGCCGTCCGGTGCTTGCGGACAACGTCCTTGATCTTCGGGCCCGTATGGGCGCCGTGGACGCCGCAGTTGTAGATGCAGAGCTCATCCCCCCGCCGGATGATCCGCTCGCAGCTCCGCACCATCCCGCCTTCCCAACTGTCCTCATCGCCTAGCGCCAACCAAGGAGACAAGGCCCTTCACCTGGAACCGGTCGCCGCAGACGCGCACTGGTATGCGCGGCAGCTCCATGACAGGGGGAACCCCGATGAAGTGTCGATTGGTCGCAGTGACGATGGTGTTGGTGGCGACTCTCCTCACCACGAGTGCGCTGGCTCGCGACATCTACGTGTCGATCGAGCGTGGTGCCAACAAGAAGGGCGAGGGGACGATCGAGTTGCCGTACAAGAACATCGAGTGGGCGATCGAGCAGGCCGAGGCCGGCGATGTCATCCACGTGGCCGCCGGGCACTACCCCGGCGTTGGGCGACGAGGCCACTGGGAGGTCCAGACCAACAACCTCACCTTCCTGGCGGGCTACACCGATGACTTCAGTGAACGCGATCCGTTTGTCCACACGACGCTGCTGGCGTGGGACGATTCGGAGGCCAACCAGACCAAGCGCTTCCCCGGCCCTGAGTTCCAGGCTACCGAGGATGCGGGGGCCCGGTACGCCCAGGCGCTGGGCGGGATCGTGATTGACGGCTTCACGATCGACGGCGCTCCGCGGAACAAGTACCACGAGGAGCCCGAGAACCCGTCCCTCAAGCTGGATGAAACGCCCAACGATGCGCTTCTGCATCTGGCAGTCGAGCAGGGCACGCTGGCCGTCGTCCGCAACTGCACGTTCCTCAACTCCGGCGAGGGCCCCGGAGCCATCGTTCAGGCGAGGCCGGGCGCTCGGGTCGAGATTTACAACAACGTGTTCGCCAACTGCCTCTATCATCAGATCGACATTGCCACCAAGCAGGACAAGGCCGGCAACCGCGCCGACTTCGACGTGCACCACAACACCTTCGTCTTCGCCTGGAAGGTGACCACGAACGGCTCGGGCGTCTACGTGCGACCGTACACCAACGCCAAGGTCCACGACAACATCCTGGCCTGGGGCGACATGTACGCGCTGAGGAACTCGTTCTACGAGAAGAAGCTCAATGAGCGCGGCGTGCCCATCGAGCAGGGCCTGGCGAACGAGACCGTCGAGTTCGATAACAACCTGCTGCACGCCTGGCAGCGGGGGCTGTATGGCTGGGTGATGAAGGGCCAGTCGGGGGAGCTGGCGACGGTGGTCATCGAGGACCTGGAGGACACGTCGCTCGCCTCCGCCGAGAACAACCAGGTGGCCGATCCGGGCTTCGAGTACAATGCGGAGTGGATGAAGCTCTTTGTCAACCGCCAGGACGCTTCCGAGGGCCAGGTCGGCGACGACCTCATCAACGCGATCCGGGCGGCCTTTGGGTTGCCGCTGGTGGCGGAGGCCAGTGGCAATCGCGAGGGATACGCCATGCGCTACCCTCTGGCCCATATCATGAAGTTCCGACAGCCGCGCGCCGAGGAGGCGCAGGGACGGGGCGCGACAATGGAAGCCATGGTGGTAGACCCAGGCCAGCCCGCTATGGCGCCCCTCGATACGCCCAGGAAGTAGGCTGGTCTGTTTACGGCAAACGTCGCGGGCAACCCGCTCTTGAGAAAGAGCCGGTTCCCCGCGCCCTTCCGGCAGAAAGC
>CBFDAZ010000561.1:0-4302 GCA_965602825.1 uncultured bacterium | reverse complement strand
CGTGGACCAGAGGCCGTAGGGGTCGCCGGGGGCTGAGAAGTGATAGAGCTCGATGACGAAGGTGTCTTCGCCCTGTCTCGCCTTCGAGACGAGCAACCGGTCGAAGCTGTACCCCAGGTACCGCTCGGCGGCGCCATTCATGTACTTGTGAAGGTCGTCGCGCCCGTACCTTCGCAGCTCGGCCGCTCCCGGCAGAGCCGCCTGCACGATTCGTTCCATTTCGGCGTCAATGCCCGGTGAGTTCATCGGCCGCTCGCCGTTCGTGGCGGCCGAGCTCCCGCTCCGCCACGGTGCGAGGATTGCCAAAGCCACAAACGCCCATCGAGTCACGTCCATCTTGTATCCGTCGTTCGTGGATCGGCACCCCGAAGGGGTCAGGCATTTCCCAACCCGATGCCGTTTGCCGTCAGACTTCCACGACCTCGATCTTGTCCAGGTTCGCCTCGCCGAGCCCGTACTTCTCCGCAGCCACCATCACGTGCTTCGGCGGCGGGTTGACGGGCCACTCCTCGCGGCGCATCTCGTTCCGGCGCTGCTGGATGATGTCCAGACACACGCGGTCCACGGCCACCGCATCCGAGCCAGCGATGATGCCGGCATAGTTCCATAGGTACAGCGGGTTGAGTTGTGGCCCGCCATGGCACATCGGCCGCATAGCATCCACAATGCAGAGCCTCGCCTTGTCCTTGATTGAGGGATGGGCCTGCATCATCCCGATGTCTGCGCAGCTATCCCCGTGGATCGGCCAGGGCGTGTCCTGGTCGCGCACGTTCAGCTTGCTCACTGCGCCCGCCCAGTTCTTCAGGCACACGCCGATGCCCGACAGCCAATGGCTCTTCAATCCCGGCACGTTGATCAGGACATCGGCAAACTCCGAGCATACGGTCGCCACGTTGTCCGCGCCATGGCTCACCGTGACCGGTTCGCCGGACTCGTAGCCTTTGAACCCGCGGTTGCGGTCCCACGTGATGACATTCTCGGCCGGCACGCCAACGCCCGCCAGCCCCTCCCACAGCGCGTACAGGACCTCCTGGTGGACGGGAGTCACCATCACGTTCCCTTTGACGCCGACTTTGTCGGTCGGATTGACGAAGTGCCCCAGTGCGCCGGCCAGCGACTCCTCACCGGTCAGTTCCCCCAGAGCCTTGCTCAGCAGGGCCTTGACTCGGTCATCGTCAAGGTGCTGCCCGTCATCCGAGATGGCCTCAGGATCGCGAGCGATGACCACCTTGGCTGTCTTCTCGCCTGTCTCAGCCTGTGGCGCGGGCTCTGCCTGCTGCGCCGGGGCCTCAGCCCGCCGGCCGCTGTAGCCGGTCGCCACGGCGATCCCCCAGCCCAGGGTCCCGAGCCCCGTTCCCCGCAGGAAATCTCGTCGCGTCAGACCGTCGCCCTTTCTGGTGCTCATGACCGCCCTCCAATGGCCGTGCTTGTTCGGCTTGATGGCGTGTTGAACTTCAGAACAAGCGCCACCTGCACGGAGTTCGCGGGGCACACACCTGGACGTCACGCGGTGCTGCCGAAGGTCTTAGCCTCGGCCAGCCCGAACCGTACCGTCCGGTGGTTGCTCGACACGACTCAACGAGGAGGAAGGGAATGTACGTCATCCTCGGCGTGATAACGGACTCACCGTACCGTGACAGCATCAAGCAGTTCGCCGACCGGTTCGCCGATCTCATAGGTGGTCGGGTCAGGCTGGCGACTCTGGGGCAGTGTTGCTCCGACGAACCTGAAACGTGCGTGACGGAGTCCGCGGAGGACGAGGAGGCATTGCTTGAGCGGGCCAAGGCGGAGGCCGGTGAGGCGTTCGCGCGGGATGATTCGGGGCCGGTGACCCCGGTGGAGGCGGTCTGGCTCGGCGGCCCCCCGATCGAGGAATGTGTGCGCGAGATGGCGAGATGCGACTTCGGCGTCGTCGGAAAGGCCCTGCAGGGCGAGCCGGAGGGTGGCCGCGGCATTGGGCCGGAGATCCAGGAGCTGAAACAGGCCTGCACGAAGCCGCTGGCTATCGTACCCCAAGAGGTGCGCTCGATCCGCAAGGCCCTGTTCGCCTACACCGAGCACCCGGAGGCCGGGCACGCGCTGTCGCTGGCAGTGCCTCTCAGTCAGAAGGGCGTCGAGATCCGACTCCTCACGGCCATTCCGGCGCTCGGCCGGACGGAGCTCCTGGGCACAGACGCCGGATACCTCAAACATCACAAGGTGCCCTTCACCGCGGTGGACCTGGATGACGAAAGCATCCAGGCGACCGGTGGGCCGGCGGGCGCGGTGATCCAGGCGGCGAGGCAGGAGGCGGTCGATCTGATCGTCATGGGCGGAACCCGGCGTGGCATGCTGGGCCGGCTGATCTGGCCCGAAATGGCCCACGAGGTCGTCTGGAACGCGGATGTGCCCGTCCTGATCTGGTACTAACGGTCCGAGGAGAGGAGACCACATGCAGTTCGCGTGGGTTGCAGTGCTGATCTCTCACACCATCGCACCCCAGGTCGCGGCAGCCCCCGAGGCCGACTTCTTCGTCGCCCTCAATGGCGACGACGGCTGGTCCGGCAGGCTGGATGAGCCGAACGCGGCCGGTAACGATGGCCCGTTCCTGACCATCGACCGCGCTCGGCGTGCCGTGATCCAACTGAAGATCGACGAGCCGGAGCGCCAGAAGCCAATCACCGTGCTCGTCCGGGGCGGCACCCATTTCCTGGTTGAGCCGCTTGTGTTCTCCCCTGAGGACTCCGGCACGGAGCAAGCGCCGGTCATCTACGCGGCCTATCCGGCTGAGAATCCGGTCGTAAGTGGTGGCGTCGCCATTGCTGGCTGGGAGCGAAGTGCTGAGGGCCATTGGCAAGTGGTGCTGCCCGAAGTGGCGCTCGGCGAGTGGGCCTTCTCGCAGCTCTTCGTCAACGACCAACGCCGCTTCCGTCCGCGCCTGCCCGATGACGGCTACTACTACATCACCGGCGAGGTGCCGCCGTCGGAAGCCGCCCAGGGCAAGGGCTACGACCGCTTCCGGTTCCGCGAGGGCGACCTCCGCAGTGACTGGACGAACCTGGAGCACGTCGAGGTGCTCCCGTTCCACCAGTGGGCGATGGCCCGCCTGCCCATCGGGGCGGTCGATGACGAGCGGCACATGGTCACCTTCGCCGGCCCGACCTGCAGCACGGCCTACTGGGCCTCCCTGCCCCTCGGGCACCGCTACCTGGTCGAGAATGTGCGGGAGGCCCTCGACGAGCCCGGCGAGTGGTACCTGGACCGCAAGACAGGTGTCTTGACGTACATCCCCCTGGAGCGGGAGGACCCCGAGGCCACCACCGTCATCGCGCCGCGCCTCACGCGCCTTGTCGATATCAAGGGGGAAACCGACGCCGGCCTGTGGGTCGAGCACCTGACCTTCCGCGGCCTGACGTTTGCCCACGCGAACTGGGTCGTTCCGGAAGGCGGCTACAGCTTCCCCCAGGCCGAGGCGTCCATGCGGGGCGCCATCACCGCGACCGGCGCCCGGAACTGCGCGCTGGAGGGCTGCACGGTAGCGCACGTCGGCGAGTACGCCGTCGAGTGGGGGAGAGGCTGCAAGTACGACCGGGTCGAGGACTGTGAGTTCATCGACATGGGAGCGGGGGGCGTGAAGCTGGGAGAGCAGGGCCACGCCCAGGACGAGGAGGCCATCTCCGAGCATCACCGCATTGCCAACAACCTCATCGCTCATGGTGGCCGCATGCATCCGGCGGCCGTGGGCGTCTGGATCGGCCACTCCCCGCACAACGAGATTCTCCACAACGACATCCACGACTTCTACTACACCGGCCTCTCCGTCGGCTGGCAGTGGGGCTACGCGCCGAGCCACGCCCACCACAACCTCATCGCCGACAACCACGTCTACGACATCGGCCACGGCGTCCTGAGCGACATGGGCGGCATCTACACCCTCGGCCCGTCGGAGGGCACCGAGATCCGCCACAACTGCTTCCACGACATCGAATCGTACAGCTACGGGGGCTGGGGGATCTACTTCGACCAGGCGACCACGGCCATCCTGGCCCGGGACAACCTCGTCTACCGCACGAAGACGGGCGGCTTCCACCAGCACTTCGGCAAGGAGAACACCGTCGTCAACAACATCTTCGCCCTCGCCCGAACCGGTCAGATCATCCGCACCCGCGCCGAGGAGCACCTCTCCTTCACCTTCGAGCGGAACATCGTCTACTGGAAAGAAGGGCCGCTCCTCGGCAGCAACTGGTCGGGCGATCAGTACCGGTTGGACCAGAACCTCTACTGGAATCCCGACCCCGACGCCATCCGCTTCAAGGAGATGAC
>CBFDAZ010000560.1:0-4303 GCA_965602825.1 uncultured bacterium | reverse complement strand
GGGGACTGACACCATTTCGGCCGTCGTCTGGGCGAAATGGCTGTCTGTCCCCTGGCTTTGGGGGCTTTCTCAACAGCCCACCTGTAGCCACCTTTCCCAGAGACTCAGTAGTACCTCGTTGTAGAAGCTCGTTGCCGTCGCAGGGAGCCATCCGGCTCGCCGCTATACCGCGGACTTCCGCAGCCGAGCACTCGAGCTTTCTGCCGCAAGGGCGCCGGGAACCGGCTCGTCTCCCACGGATCGGCTTCCCCGCGACGTCCGTCGTGAATAGGCCGGGTCGGGCGCTGATGGGCTCTGCGGCTGTCATCATCGGGTAGAACGGAGGCATTCGCACCATGACTGATCTGTCCACTGAACTCCTGTACTTCGCGGGCGCCCTTGGCGCGACCGTGCTCTCTGCTGCGGTTCTGCACGTGGTCCTTCTGCCGCTCGTGCGTCGCGCGACGCAGGCGACTGGAACTGACGTTGACCAACTGCTGGTCGATGTGCTCACAGTGCCCGTGTATCTGGCCGTCCTGCTGGGCGGCGTATATGCGGCCCTCCTGCAGTTGTCGCCCCTCGAACCGCACATGAGCTGGATCCGCCAGGGTGCGGGAGTCGGCGCCACGCTGCTGGGCTTCTACGCTCTGCTGCGGGTGTTCAACGCCCTCATGCGGCGCTACATCCACCTGGCCGAGGAGCGCGAGGACCTCGAGGTCGGACCGTACGTGGGCGTTGTCCGTAAGCTGGTCAACATCGGCGTGTTCATACTCCTTCTCCTCCTCGTGCTGGGGCAGCTCGGCTACAAGATCACGCCCCTGCTCACCAGCCTGGGGATCGCCGGCGTTGCCGTCGCTCTGGCCCTACAGGACACCCTCGGCAACCTGTTCGCCGGCTTCTACATCCTCTTCGACCGGCCTCTCAAGGTCGGCGATTACGTAGAGCTGGACACGGGGGACGAGGGCTTCGTGGCTGAGATCGGGTGGCGCAACACGAAGATTCGCCCCTGGGCGAACAACATCATCGTCATCCCCAACGCCAGGCTGGCCCAGAGCGTCATCGTCAACCACCATCTCCCCGAGCAACGCCAGAACGTCTACGTCGCCTGTGGGGTTGACTACAACAGTGACCTGGAGCACGTGGAACGGGTCTGCGTCGAGGTCGGCACGGAAGTGATGGCCAGGATCGAGGGCAGCGATGACGAATGGGAGCCCGTCGTACGCTACAAGGAGTTCGCCGATTCGAACATCAACTTCCTGCTTGTGCTGCGGATCAAGGAGTTCGGCTCGCAGTACCTCCTCGGCCACGAGTGCATCAAGGCCTTACACAAGCGGTTCAAGGCCGAGGGGATCGAGATCTCCTGGCCGGTCGCCAAGCTCGTGCCGACGGCGCCCCTTGAGGTTCGGGGGATCGGAGTGCCGGGAGTGAGTGGCCCCGAAGCCTGAGGCCCGACCGCGGCGTCAGCCGTTCTCGTCATCCTGCCTCGAAAATGTGTCGTGGCGTTGGTCGGCGCGGCCGCTCCGACGCCGTCCGAGCCGTCCGTGGGTCGGGTTTCCCAACCCGACGCCGTCCTATCTCCATGGTCTCCGGGTGCCACCGAAGGCGGTATGCACGACTGCCTCGAAGATCCGGAGGTCGTTCGTGCCGACGGGTCTCCAGACCCGTCGGCGTAGCGGCCCCGAAGGCGTCGGCACAACGCCTATCTTCATCGTTTCCGGGTGTCGCAAAACCCGTCATGACGACTGTCTTCTCTCTTCTGTATTCTGTCTTCCGCCGTAAGCCTTACGCTTACCCCCCGTGGCCCTCCCTGTTCGGGGACGTAGCCGTATTCCCCCCGATCAGTAGGATGGGTTTGTTGCAGTTGAGCGCGACCTCTTCTGCCAGCGACCCGAAGAAGGCTCGTCTCAGGCCTCCCGTGCGGTCCAGAGCCATGATGATGATGTCGTGTTCGCGCGCCCGCTCGATGATCGAGTGGAGGCGGGAGTCCGCGGGAGCTGCATAGCAGTGGACCGGGTCGTGGATGCCATGCGCGGCAACCCAGTCCTTGAGTGTGCCCTCGGCCTTCTCCCTCTCGGAGGCCTCGGTTTCGGAGGACATGAGGTGCAGCAAGGTGATCTCGTGCTCCGCTACGGCGGCGAGAGCGTGGATCAGCGGCTGGAGCGGGCCGAGTTCCTCGATGTCGCCAAAGGGGACCAGGATGCGCTCGGTGTGCAGCGGCCCGCCGAAGCGCACCACGACCACGGGGATGTCGGCTCGCTCGGCCGCGCGATCGACAACGCGACGGAAGCCCCGCTGTCCTCCACCGATGGGATGCCCCAGCACGATCGCCCGAGCGCGGTGCGCGCGCGCGGCCGTTAGCAGCCCCTCCGAAACGTTCGCGGCCGGCTCGACCGCCGTGAGCAGCGGGTAGCCCATGGCCTCCGCCTCTTCACTTGCCGACCGGAAGAGGCTCTCCGTTTCCTGCTCCATCGCGCTCCCCGCGTGTTCCCCGTGCACGTCGGTCAGAACGCGGACCGCCAGCGGCCGTGCGTCGTAGAAGTGCGCCAGCAGCGTTGAGATGCGGCTGACCGGCGCCGCCGTGCGCGGGTGACGCACCCCGAAGATAACCGTCTCCCCCGACGGTGGCTCGGTGGGAGACAGAGCCGGCCAGGTCCAGGGCGTGTGTTCGAGCTTGTCGACCTCGCTGGGTGGCGGCTTCCCCGGCACACGAGGCGCTGCTTCCTCCGTCCCGGCCTCGCCGGCGCGCACCACGGCGAACTTGGCGGCTAGCGGGCCCACCAGCTCCGATAGTACGACACCTGCCAGCACGACCGGTGTGACGATGGCCGCGTAGCTGGCGAGTTCGGGGTTACTCTGGATCAGGAAGATCAGACCGATCGCCACACCTGCCTGAGGCACCAACGCGAACCCGAGGTACTTCCGGACGGCCTCCGGAGCTCCGGCCATCCGCGAGCCGATATAGGCGCCGGCCATCTTCCCGGCGGGACGAAGGAACGCATAGGTAAGGCCAACAGCCCCGGCGATGAGCAGGGCGTTGAGTCTCAGGTGGGCGCCGGCGAGGGTGAAGAACAGCGCGTATATCGGTGGCTCGAAGTCGTTGATCGTGCGGAAGACCCGAACGTCGCGCCGGTCGCGGTTGACGATGGTGAAGCCGGCCGCCATCCCCGCCAGCAGCGGCGACAGTCCCAGAGCTCGGCTGCCCTCCCCCGTCAGGAGAATCAGGGCCAGCCCGGCCGTCAGCATCTCTCCGCGGCGCTTCAGCCGGTGCACGAACAGGTCGATCAGAAGGCCGCAGATGATGCCGATCAACACCGATCCGAGACTCTCGATGATCCCGTGCCCGATGGCGGTCGCCAGCCCGCCCTCGCCGGCACCCACAACCGTCCCCACGACCGCCAGGACAACGCCGAAGATGATGATCGCCAGTCCGTCATCCAGTGCGACGACGGCCATCAGCGTCCGGGTCAGCGGGCCGGAGGCGCGCAGCTCGCGCATGACGTGGAAGGTGGCGGCCGGCGCCGTGGCCGTCGCGACGCCGCCCAGCAACGCCGCGAGGCAGACATACTCCTTGAGCGTCCATTCGTCCGGCCCCACGCGCGTCAGCCATGCCGCAGCGAACGTTCCTGCAGCCACCAACAGGCAGGCGCCCCACGATTCGAAGACGCTCGCATAGCCCACGCTGCGGGCTGACTTCCTCAACTTGCGCCAGTCCAGGTGCTCGCCGATGCCAAAGGCAATCAGCATCAGGGCGATCTCGGCGAAGTGGGACAGGTTCTCGCTCAGGTGCTCCTCTCTGATGAGGTTCAGGCCTGACGGGCCCAGGAGCAGTCCGACACAGATGAAGCCCGTGACCGAGGGCAGGCGCAGAAGCTGGGCCACCTTCGCTCCCAGCAGCCCGGCCCCCAGCAGGATTGCGAGGGCGAAGGTTGTGGTCAGCGATATGTCGAGTGTATCGAGTGCTGGCATTCGTCTGGCTCTCTTGTAGGACGGTTCATGTGCGTACCGCGCCGATTGTCGTCAGCTCAGGAGCACTGAGGAGACATCCGCGACCGTGGCGATCTGGCGCCCGCTCTCGGCGCCGGCTCCCGGCCTACTTCCGCAACGCAATTGCCAACGGTATCCCCCGGCAGCTCTCATTCACTGTTCCACGGGTCACCGACGCCGGCCCTCGCGCCCCCATCGCGATACCTCGCCTCCGTAGAACGCTTGCCTTCGGCTGCCGGTTCTCAGCCACCTACCGGCTCATTTGACGGACCCCGGCCTTGGGCCTAGCCCGCATCATTCACGATCCACTGCGGCCGGAACGCCCAATAGCAGCGGGCAT
>CBFDAZ010000559.1:0-4308 GCA_965602825.1 uncultured bacterium | reverse complement strand
GGGCGTGGGCGAACCTAGGCAGACTTATTCACGACGAACGTCGCGGGCAACCCGCCCTCTTGAAAAAGAGCCGGTTCCCCGCACCCTTCCGCCAGAAAACTCTGTTCCGGTGTCGGTGCTTGCCGTAGAGCACACTGTACTGCTGATGGCCCGACCTCAAGCTTACGGATCCGGGTCGGTAACGGCCTGCCCACTGGTATTGGGCGCTGGGGCCGCTGTGCATCGTGAATGATGCGGGCTAGGCAGGCTCAAGTTCCTCCCTGGCCGTGGGCCTCGGGGAAGGTATTGGCAATGGGGGAAAGGCGCGTCGTGCTGCTGTTCCCCACAACACATGCCGTGATGCACGCGAGCCAGTTGCTGGAGGACGCGGGCCTGGCCCACGAGACCATTCCCCGCCCGAAAGGCGTCAACGCCGACTGCGGGGTAGCGATCTCGCTCGCGCCAGGGGCTCGCCAGGAGGCGCTGAGGGTTTTGCAGGAAGGCGACCGCGAGCCGAGCCGCGTTCTGGAGCTTGAGAGGCCCGAGAGACCGGCAGCCAGCAGACGGAGTAGGGCGAATGACTGACGGATTACGGCATCTTGATTGCCGAGGCAAGTTGTGCCCCAGACCCGTGCTGGAGACCCGACGGGCGATTGAGGAACTGCCCGAAGGCTCGCTGACCGTGCTCGTCGATCACCCAGCCGCCAAGGAGAACGTCACACGTGCCATGACGGACGCGGGACACGAGGTTCTGATCGAGGAGGGCAACGGGGAGTGGACGTTGACCGTTACCAAGTGCACCTCAGACCCGGTGCCAGCCACCGCAGAGCCGGCGTCCTCCCCGGCCCGGGTCAAGACGGTAGTGCTGGCGGCCGATGCCGGATTGGGTCGCTCGGACCCGGCGCTCGGCAAAATCCTCATGAAGAGCTTCATGGCGACCATCGCGGAGCTCGCCGAGCCTCCGGATGAGATCATCCTGATGCAGGGCAGCGTGCAGCTGGTCTGCGAGGGTTCGGACTGCCTGGGGGCGCTGGGCCAGGTTGAGGAGCGAGGGGTCAGGATTCTGGCGTGCGGCACGTGTCTTGACTACTTCGGTCTGATGGACAAAGTGAAGGTCGGCACCATCTCCAACATGGCGGAGATCGTTGAGGCTCTGATGGCCGCGGGCAGGATCATTTCGCTGTGAAACCGCAGGACAGGAGTCGCGGGCAGCACGTCGGTGGCGCGTCAGGGGAGCCGCTCATGGCGAGCTGCGGCATCGGGGAACGATGAGCACATCACAGCGTCGGAGCTGGAGTTCCGACCTACCGAATGGCGGCCCTGCGGGGCAGACGGTCTACCTGGACAACGCTGCCACGTCCTTCCCCAAAGCCCCGGGGGTGGCGGAGGCTGTGGCGGAGTGCATCGAGCTCGGCGCCGGCGGGGCCGGACGGTCCTTTGGCGCCGCGGGGGCAGCGCCCGCGCGGATCGTCTTCGATACGAGGCAGCGGCTGGCCCAGTTGCTGGGGCACGGAGACTCGGCTGACATTGTTCTCGCCCCCAGCGCAACAGTGGCCCTGAACATGGCGCTTGGCGGTCTGGTAGCGCCCGGCCAGCATATCGTCACAACCTCAGTCGAGCACAACGCCATCGCCCGGCCGATCATGTATCTTCAGGGACTGGGCTGCGACGTTACGCGCGTGCCATGCCCGGAAGGACTGGCGCCTGAACCGCAAGCCTTCCGCGAGGCGCTCAAGCCGGATACGGCGGTCATCGCCATGGTGCATGTCTCGAATGTCACCGGGGCGATCTTGCCGCTGGCAGAGGTGGCGGCGGTCGCGCGCGAGGCAGGCGTGCCACTGCTGGTGGATTCCAGCCAGAGCGCGGGGGCGATGCCCCTCAACATCGGCCGGGACCGACCCGACCTTCTCGCCTTCGGGGGACACAAAGGTCTCCTGGGACCGTCCGGCACGGGCGGCATGTACGTCAGCCCGTCGGTGGACCTCCCGCCACTGTGGCGCGGGGGCACGGGGAGCCAGGGGTTCAGCCCCGAGCACCCGACCGAAAGGCCGGACTGCTACGAGAGCGGCACGCCGAACCTGCCCGGCCTGGCGGGCCTGGGAGTCAGTGCGCAGTATCTGCTCGACCGAGGGACCGACGCCATACGCGAATACGAGGTCCGCCTTCTGGAGCAACTCATCGCCGGACTGGTCGAGATTCCAGGGGTGATGATCTACGGTCCTCAAGCTGCCGGAGACCGAGGCAGCCTGGTCTCACTGAACGTCGGCGATCTTGATCCTGCGGTGGTAGGGATGCACTTGGAGCAGGATTATGGTATCATCACGCGGTGCGGCTTCCACTGTTCCGCATGGGCTCACGAGAGCATCGGAACGCTTGGCCGCGGCGCGGTGCGGCTGAGCGTCTCGCCGTTCACGACTGAAGCAGAGATCGACCAGGCTGTTCGGGCCATCGCCGAGATCGCCGGGACCATCGGGTGAGACCTTGAGGGTCGGGATCTGCGCGTGGAACCTGAAGCAGGAGCTGCTGGAGAGCATCCGGACGGCGGCGGAGCTGGGCGCCGACTGCGTGCAGCTCATGGCGGCCGGCGGGCATTTCCCGTGGCCGCCCGACGAAGCCACCGTGAGGCGCGTGACTGAGACGGCCGAGGCGGTGGACGTGGAGATCGCCTCGTTCGCCGGCGGCTTCGGCAACCTGGCTGAGCCCGGCCGGCTGCCGGAGCGTCTCGAGTGGGCAAAGTCGGTGGTGGCGCTTGCCAGTGACATGGGCGTGGGCATTGTGACGTCGCATGTGGGCGTGATTGCCGATGACCTGGATTCGCCCGAGGCCTCGGCAATGCTGTCGCAACTGGAGGAACTGGGAGCCGAGGCGGAGCGGCGCGGGGTGAAGATGGGGATGGAGACCGGCCCCGAAGCACCGCAGACGATGGCAGGGGCGCTGGAGCGGCTATCGATCCCGGCTCTGGGCGTCAACTATGACCCGGCCAACCTGCTGATGGCAGGATTCGACTGGCTGGGCGGAGTGAACGCCCTGGGGCGCTGGATCGTCCACGTTCATGCCAAGGACGCCCGACTGACACCCGCGGGCAAGCCGGAGCAGACGCCGCTCGGGGAGGGCTCGGTGGATTTCCCGGCGTTCATCGGCGCCTTGAGGCAAGTCGGCTTCGAGGGCCATGTCGCCCTGGAGAGGGAGAGCGGCGACGAACGCACGCGCGACATGCGCAGTGGACTGGCGCTGTTGAGGCGCCTCATCTGAACGCAGGTTACGGAGGAGACCGGTCGTGGACCCCAAGAAGATGGCTATTGCCGTCCTCGTGACGGCTGTTGCCGCTGCGGCCGCCATTGCGGCGGCAGCCCATTCGCGCAAGATCCTGCTGGACGAGCAGACGATCTACCCTCCCGGCACTCTGGCCCTCGGCGAGACGGCGAACGTCGCCGGGGCGGAGGTGTCGGTGGACGAGGCGGACGTGGTCGAGGCCGTCGCTTCGCTGGGCACCCGGGGATTCGAGCGGCGGACCGCTCGCCCCGACCATCGGTATGTACGTCTGAAAATCGCCATAGAGAACCCGTCCGACAAGCCGATCGACGTGGAGTCTCTCTGTGACACACTCCGGTTGATTCAGACTGCCACGGACAAGGCAGCCGACGGCGAAGTGGTCTGGCTGCGGGCCTACTATGCCCTGTCCCCGGAGGAGCTGCCGCCCGGCGAGCGGAAGAGCGGCAAGATCGCCATCGAGGTCTCGGAGTTCCTCCTGCCATTCCCGTTCCTGGTGGCAATGGGAGACGGGAGCGCACGCTGGGGCGTCGATGTCATCGATCGGGAAGCCGAGATCGAAGAATTCATGTGAACGGGGGAGAGCCTTCCATGGCGCAGACCGTCAAGCGGGTCACAGCCTTGAGGCTGTCGGTCGGGGACCGTGTCGGCGTTCTGGCTGAGATCGTGGGACAGGCGCGCGACGCGGGCCTTGATTTCCGGAGCGTTGGCGCCCACGCCGCAGGCGGACAGGGGATCATCTTCGCGGTGCCGACCGATC
The DNA here is from genome assembly GCA_965602825.1 of uncultured bacterium. Taxonomy (GTDB): domain Bacteria; phylum Armatimonadota; class Zipacnadia; order Zipacnadales; family VGFC01; genus CBFDAZ01. Next base: position 299 of record CBFDAZ010000559.1, on the reverse strand, counting down.
TCGCAGCCGCACGGCAAGCGGTCGCCGGTGCGCCGTACGCTATTACGGAGCAGGACGTTTTCTGGGTCGAGGGCGACGACGAGCCGGGCGCCCTGAGCCCGGTTGCCGACAGGCTTGCCGCGGCCGGGGTCAGTGTTCGGGCGGTCCAGGCGTCGGCGACCGAAGGCACGTTCACCGCGGTCTTCTACGTGGGCCCGGAGGATGTGCAGAAGGCCGCCGAAGCCCTGGGCGTCTAGCCCGGCCCACTAACGGCGAACGTCGCGGGCAACCCGCTCTTTTGAAAAAGAGCCGGTTTCCCG
>CBFDAZ010000558.1:0-4321 GCA_965602825.1 uncultured bacterium | reverse complement strand
TGCTGCCAGGCGACCTCCTTCGGCGTCTTGCTGTCCATGTTGATCTCGTTGCCGATCTCGTAGATGATGTTGTCGTATCGTGGGACGGTTTCATCCAGCAACCGCCTGATGAGAGCGTCCTGGAAGCCCATGACCGCCTCGTTATCGGGGTCGTAGAAGGCTGCTTCGCCGGAGGTCTGGCCCGCCGGCAGGTCGGGGATGTTGTTGACGTTGTTGTCGGGGTTGAAGGGGTTCATCCGCCAGCGTTCCGGGCCGCCCTCGATGAAGGGCTCGTCGAACATCTGCAGTAGCACGACAATCCCGCGTTCCTGGCAGTCACCGAAGTACTCGTTGGCCCGGGCCCAGAACCTCTCGTCCCACTTCGTCAGATCGAGCCTCGGCCGGCCGTCGGCAGCGTCGCCAGGGCCGGTGCGCGCCCACGGCGCGACCACGTTCTCGCCCTCCTCGCCCTCGCGCACGCAGAAGGCGTAGAGACTGGCCCGGTTCGAGTTCGCGCCGAAGCCCGCATACCACTCGTTGTGCTCCCGGATGTCGATGTTCGTCTCGGGGATGATCGTCCACAGCCCGCTGCCAAACAGCACCACCGGCTCCCCATCGCGACAGAAGTAGCGCTGGTGATCGGGGCAGACGCCGAGCGGATCTGGCCGGGCAGCAGATGACCACGCCAACACGCATGAGACGACGGCAAAGCCCATGAGACCGCTCTTCATGTCTCACTCCTCCGTCTCGAAGATACGCCTAGCCGTCCGTGGCGGCGGAGCTCCCGCTCCGCCACTGTGGCAACGGCCATCTTCACCTGTTCCAGGCCGCCGCGCCGTGGCATGAGCGGCTGCCGTTGGCGGCCTGTGGCGGTGTTGAGAAAGGGGTGGGCCGTTGGGACTGACCCCATTTTGCCCGTCGTCGGCAAAACTGGGGTCTGTCCCCTGTTGGCGGTGGTCCCTCAACACCTCCCTGTCCCATGTTCGCCCCGGCCTTCCCAACGACGTGCCCCGACTCGGCCTCTGGACCCGACCCGGCAAGACGTCTCGCCACGGACTCCCGTTCAAGGCGCTGCCTGCCCCGCCGCGGGCTGTTGCTGCGCTTCGGGCTGACGGGCGCGCTTCTGGAACAGGTCCGTCATGCTGATGATGGTCTGCGCGTCAGTGACGACCACGTTGATGTCATCCGGCAGGTTGTTCACATACTCCCACTGGACGATCTCAGGGTACGAACCCAGCGCGTGCCCTTTGAGCTTGATCGCTTCGGCCTCGCCCTTGGCCAGGATGACCGTCTGCTTCTTCTCCTCCTTCTGCTTCCGCACCACGTACTCCATCCGCAGGGCATCCTGCTGCGCGATCTGCTTCTGCTCGATCGCCTGCTGGAACTGCGGCGAGAAGGTGATGTCGCGGACGAGGACCTCCTCCACAACGATGTGGCGGTCGGCCAGCTTCTCCGCCAGGCGCTCCTGCAGCTTCTCCTGCAGTGTGTAGCGCTCTTTCGAGTACACATCGATGCCCGGGTAGGCGGCGACCACCGTTCTGGCATCGCTCCGCACTTGGGGCTTGATGATCTTGACGACGTAGTCCTCGCCGATGTCCCGGTGGACCTGCCAGACCTCGTCCGGCTTGAGGCGGAATCGGACCGAGACGTGCAGGCCGACTTTCTGCCCGTCGGAGCTCAGCGCGTCAACCGGCTCCCCGCCCTGCAGCTCAGCACCGGTCGGCTGTGAGCCGAGCGTATACGTCTGGCTGCGCACGTCGTACAGCTTGACTTCCCAGATCAGCGGCACGATGAAGTGAATCCCTTCGCCCAGAGCCCCGGGGCGGACGCCCCCGCTCTTGGAGAAGACCACTCCTCGCTGCCCGGCGCCGACAACAACCGTGCACGACCGGAACACCACGTAGAGCGCCAACACGAGAACCACAATCGCGATCAAGGCTGGCCGGCCGGCGGCTCCCCTCTGCGAGCGCATGGTGCTCATGTCCTCACCTCCCCCCCGGCATGGTGAGGCCGGGTGGCGTCGTGGCCTTCTCGGTCACGATCGCCTGCACTGCCGGCGCCACCTTGCGCGCGTATTCATACTCCAGGGCCAGGGGGTTCGCTCGGAGAGCCTGCCCTTGGAGCCGCAGCGACTCGGCTTCGCCCTCGGCCTCGATGATCGTCTTCTCTTGGGTCTTCTCGGCCGATTCGAGGAGGTACTGCATCTGTTCGTACTCCTGGATCGCGACCTGCTTCGCCTCGACGGTCTGCTGGAACTGCGGGCTGAACTTCACGTTGCGGAGCAGGAGCTGGTCCAGGATGATCCCGCACTGCCCCAGTCCTTCGCGCAAGTCGCTCTCGATCGTGTCTTGGATTTCCTCGCGGCTGCGCGAGTAAACGTCGGTGACGGCATACTGCGACACGACCATCCGGGAAATGCACCGAGTCTTCGGGCGGATCACCTTCTCCTTGTAGTGCGGGCCGATGTCCCGATGCAGCAGCCACACCTTGTCGGGATCGGGGTGGTACACGGCAGTTACGTCGAGCGAGACCTCCTGACCGTCCTTGGTCAGGGCGATCAGCTCGGGCTCCGGCTCCGCGTAACCGAGCTGCGGCACCTGCTCGCCGATCGTTATGGTCCACGTGTGCCGCTTGACGTCGTACTTCGTGGCCTCCCACACCCACGGGACCAGCAAGTGCCAGCCCTCTCCCAGTTGCGTCTCCAGGACGCCCGAGAACTTGCTGAAGATCGCCGCGCGCTCGCCCGCGCCCACCGACACAATGCTCCGCGCCATGATGTAGAGCACAAGAACAGCCAGAACCACAATCCAGACGATCCGGCCGCCACGCATGCGGCTGCCGATCCCGTCAACGGCGCCTCGCAGCCGTTCCTCGAACTCATCGCCGTTCCAACCGATGTTCGGTCTCCTTCCCACCGTCACACTCCTTCCGCTACCGGATTTGCCGACATCGCCCCTCCGTTACTGCAACACCTTGCGTATCCCGCGAAGCACGAGAAGCCGGTCAGCCGCTGGGACTGACCTGATCTCCGCCGTCGAACAGGGGAGACTCGCGGCCCGTGGACCTGTTGAGAAGGGGGTGAGCCGTTGGGACTGACCCCATTTTGCCCGCCGTCGGCAAAACTGGGGTCTGTCCCCTCGTTGGGGGTGGTTTCTCAACAGCCTGCTGTCCCCTGCCAGTGCCGTGTTACGCGTAATCGCTATGGTATCGCCGCATCACCCCGCCGTCTCCTTGGCGTTCTCCCCTCTCCCGCTGGGGCGGTGTGGTGGAGGCTGGGAGAGGGGCTTGGGGGTGAGGGCGCCGTCGCCGTCGTGGCCCCCATACAAGACATCACCCGAGACGGCGCACTAGCGCCGGCCCCCCCGATGCCGTTCCTCCCAATCGACTCACTCAACGTCAATCCCCGCGCCCTTTGTCGCCTCCGTCGGGTCCTTCCCTCCCGGAGGTTGCGTCCACATCGCCCCGTTCTTGGCGAACTCGTGCTCCTCCGGGTAGCTGTCCTGCCCGCCTTCGTCCACGAACAGCCCCAGGCACAACATGCCGTCCCGCAAGGAATTGGCCTTGCCCGCCGCATTCGCCCGGCCGAGGGTCGTTCCGGCCGAGACCCTGTAGGTATCGCCGCCGCCTCGCTCCCAGAGAATCCCGATCCCGTTGGCATTCCCGCCGCCGAGGGATAGGTTAGGGGCGTCGTACGTGTCGTTGCCGGCGCCGTCGATCAGGAACCCGAGGCTGAAATCGTGCCCCGCGCCCTGGGCCATGTTGTGCGTTGCCGAGTAATGGTCATCGCCCGCGAAGTCATATAGGACTCCCGCGGCGAAGTGCGCGCAGCTCCCCTGATTGTACCAGACCCCGACGTACTCGTCATTCCCGGCGAGGTCGGCCAGGATTCCCAGGCCCGCCCAGTAGCCGACGCCTTGCCCGAACACGCCCGAGCTGTACCGGTCGTTGCCGTCCCCGTCGATCAGCATCCCCACGCCACCGGCCAGGGAGTGGCCGTCGGTGTAGTCCGCCCGCCGCCCATAGCCGCACCCTTGGGCGAGCGAGGCGTTGTGCTCTTCAGTCTGCGGCGAGGGGTTCACGATGTCGGTGTCATTGGCTGTGTAGACGTCGTTCCCCGCCACGTCCACCAGCATCCCGCAGCCGTACGTTGAGCCGAAACCCTGCGACAGCTCGTAGCACTCGTAACGGTCATCGCCGCTCAGGTCCGACAGAATGCCGATGCCAAACTGCGCGGCGCCCTGACAGTATGCTCGCCCCGAGTAGTGGTCGTCTCCTGCCATGTCCAACACCGCGCCCACGCCAAACAGCCCCGCGCCCTGGCCCGCTCGTCCGCCCTCGTAGC
>CBFDAZ010000557.1:0-4325 GCA_965602825.1 uncultured bacterium | reverse complement strand
GTACGCCCCTCGCTCAGAATCTCCCTGCCTCCCCCTCACCACAACACAAAGCGCCCGGCTCGAGCCGGGCGCTACGTAGGGCACTGCACCATTCCCCCGGGGGCTAGTCGACCTTCTCCCGTATCCCTCCGCCGGCCTGGAGATAGATCAGTGACGCGCGGAACCCATGGGGCCGCTCACCGGAGGGCGTACTTGGCTCAACACAGGCACACACGAGGGCCGCCGGGCCCTCGCCCCTGGTTGGTGGATCGTAGTAGAACTCAGCTCCCGTCTTGGAGCACAGCAGCACCGCCTCGTCGGTGATGTAGCCCTCCTCATACAACTGCCGAAGCGTCGCCGGATACGCCCCTCTATCGTCCAGCCGCATCTTGAGCGCCAGGCCAATCGTCGTCAAATGCGCCTTGCATTCCGTGATCCTCGCTCGGTCGTTGGCCGACGAGAACGCCGGCATGACCGCCGCGCTCACAATCGCGATGATGGCTATCACTACCAGCAGCTCGATCAACGTGAAACCGCGGTGGTTCGCAGTCATCATTCCTCACTCCCCTGGTCGCCGTCGCCCGGCACCCAGTCGGCTGTCTGTCTCTCCAGCCGTCCATCGAGGCACACTACATTGCGCCGGCCGCGATGGCGCGCGTCCGTGTCTCCCGCGATGGCCGTGGCCGGCGGGTCATCGGTCATCAGGCCGGGCACGATGAAGTAGCTGCATTCCATGCTCGACAATGGCTCGTACACGCCGTAGAAGTCCTGGCTGGGATCGGGCGCTTCCTCGTCCTCGCTGGCTCCCTCCGGCTCCCTCTCGGGGGCGCTGACCGTTCGGGGCTCCGTATCGCACGGGCAGATGAAGACCTGGGTGTTCTTCACGTAGACTCCCGCCAGCACCAGGATGGCCTCGCGGCTGTGCGGGAAGTGGTTGTCGTAATCTGCAGCGTAGAGGTGCATTGCCGTGGCGATCTGCTTCAGGTTGCTGGCGCACGCTGTCTCCCTCGCCCTGTCGCGGGCGTACCCCCCCCACGCGATGAGCAGCCCCGCCACCAGGGCAATGACACCGATAACACCGCATAGCTCAATAGCCGTGAACCCCTGCTGACGCGTTCCAGGCTGGGGCCGGTCGGCGGTCACTCTCATCCCCCACCTTCCCCTGGCGGTCCCGGCGCTCCCGTTTCCAGACCCTCCATGTCGGCATCCTCCTCCGCCGGTGGTGGCTGCAGCAGCTCCTCGAGCGGCGTGAAACCAAGCTCGCGCCACACCTGCTCGGGGAGGCTCTTCGCGTGGCCGTCGGAGTACAGCACATTCGCCCGCTCGTTGTGGTGCAGCGCCTGATCGGTCACGATAGGTACTGACGGCGCCTCGTTCGGCCGGTGCCCGGCCCGATAGTAGTAGTTCGTTGTGATCGGCGCCCTGGGTCCCTCTTCCGACTCCTCTTTCGGCTGCCCTGCCCCCACTGCCCCCATCCCCGCACCGGGGGCGCCCGGCATTCCGGGCGACGGCCCCATCCCCATCGGGCCCATACCCGGCCCCGCCGGTGGGAGCAGATCCGGGTCCGCCGGCGCGCCCATCGGTATGTCATACCGGTTGGCACTAGGGCACATGAAGACCCGCTCGTCACGCAGGTAACGGCCAAACAGCGGCGAGAGATCATCGTCCGTCGGCGGAGGCAGCCCGGCGTGGTCCTCCGCGTAAAGCTGCAGCGCCAGGCTCACGTTCACCAGGTTGCCGAGGCAACTGTGTTTGCGGGCGCCCTCCCGGGCGCGCGCGAACACCGGGAACAGGATCGCGGCCAAGATGGCGATGATGCCGACCACGGACAGCAACTCGACGAGAACCATCCCGCGCCGTTTGCTCCTCACAATCCACCCCCCGGAGCGCCCGGCATCCCCCCATAGGGCGGAGGCGACGGTTGAGGCGGCGGCTGAAGGCCCCGTTCCTTCATGACGACGGTCAGGGGGTTCTCCCTCTGCTGCTGGTACCCGACGTACGGGCTCCCCCGCGGGTCCTTGTTCCACTTGCAGTGCCCGTCCAGGAACAGACCGTTGGCACCCTCATTGTGTCGGCCAAGCTCGCTGTCGGCCGCGACCAGCGTCGTCGGGTCATCATCGTCGCAGAAGCCGGCGCGGTAGAAGTAATCAATCGGCGGCTGAAGCTGGTTTCGGTGGTCTTCCGGGTTCTTCACGGCAGACGGGCACGTGAGCACTGATGCATCCGGCAGATACCGACCCAGCAGCGGCCTGAAGTCATCCTGCTCCGGCGGAAGATGCCCCGCGTGATCCCGCGCATACAGGCTCAGGGCCAGCCCGATCTGCTTCAGGTTCGTCTGGCAGTTGGTCTGGTGCGCCTTCGCTCGCGCCCTGGCGAACACCGGGAACAGGATCGCCGCCAGAATGGCAATGATGCTGATGACCACCGTCAGCTCGATCAGCGTGAACCCCGTGCGACTCCGGGTCGCTCTCATCTCTTCGCTTCCTCGCCCTGTATGGGTGTCGAGCCGGCAGTCCGCTCGAGCTCCCCTGCGTCCACCCAGACCACCCGGCCGGACAGGTAGAGCGCATTCCCGCCATCGCGGTGCCGCGGGGCGTTGTCCCACGCAATGGCCTCAGAGGGGTGGTCATCGACGGCCAGGCCGGGCCGGTACCGGTAATCCACGGCGTCTGGGCCCGGCGGCCGGGCTTCGCCGCTCCAGAGCTTCTCCCGGGCCATCACCGTCGGGCACCGCAGGACATCGTAGTCGTGAAGGTATCTCGGCACCAGGGCACGCAAGCCAGCCGGCTCCGGCGGCATCTGGCCGTAGTGGTCCTGGGCGTACATGCGCAGGGCCCACGAGACGTTCTTCAGCCGCAGCGCGCAATTCGTCTCCTCGCCTCGCAGCTTCGCGCGGGTGAGACCCGGCAGCAGCACCATCCACACCAGCGCGATGACCGTGAGCACACAAAGCAGCTCAGTATAGGTGAAGCCTGTCCGCGACTTCATGGCACCTGCTCCCATCTCTCGGGCACCCACCGACCCTCCTCGACGCGGCACATGACGCGGACTTCCCGTGTCACCGACCTGCCCGCAGGCGTTGGCACGATCCCCTTCGATCGGATCTCAACGGCCCCGCCGACCGTCTCAGCCTTTGCCTCATACGAGCCCGTGGCGGCCACCGGCTCTGGCTCATCCACGAGGCGCGCAGCGGGCGCCGCTTCGCCCGATCCCTCACCAATCCGGTCTCGGTCCGCCGACGCCGGTATCGCCCGCCCGATCGATGTGGTCTCCTCGCCCGCCGCGCGCCTGGCGAGCATCTCCTCAACACCCATCTCCGCCAGGTAGAGGGCCTGCACTCCCTGCGCCTGGTGCGATACTCGTTGCGAATGGGCCACCACGACGGCGACCATCGCGCCCGTCGAGGCGGCAACCAGGGCCAGCATCGCCAGCGTGGCGACCAGTAGCGACGACCCGCGTTGTGAATGGAATGCTCCCATAGTCATCATCACATCGGCCGGTTGCGCAGGTTCAGCGTTAGCGCGCGAGGGGCTTCGGGGGGCCCCCAGGTGACCCGCACCAGCCGCCCACTCTCCCCGCGATCGGCCGGGTATTCGAACCGCGGCGCCAGCGCGACCGTCTCGACCGGCCAGGCATAGGACGCTTCCGGCGCCTCTCGCCGCACGGTCTCACCTTGGGTCTCGTAGGTCACCCGCCCGCCATCGAGGTTCACCAGGACCAGCCGGCTCTCAGTGGATTCGGGCGCCACCAGGGAGGCCTCGCGGATGTCCCGGCGCAGAAGCGACAGCAGATCACTCTCCTGGCCCAGCCGGGCGGCCTTCACCTGCTGCCGGTCAATCGCCCGCTGCGTCGCGACGTAGAGCTGCAGCGAGACCACCAACGTGACCGAGGCGATCGCCATCGCCACCAGAAGCTCCAGCAACGTCACCCCTCCTGTTCGCCTCGGACCTCTGCTCTCAATATCCGCCGTAGGAGCGCGGACGCCCCCGTCCGCGAGGTGGCAGGCGGTGCGATCTTCGTCGTTTGTGGGTGCCGCAGCGCGGCATGGACGACTGCCTCGAAGATTCGCCGTCGTTCGTGCCGACGGGTCTTCCGACCCGTCGGTGTGGCGGGCTGCCGGCACAACGGCCATCTTCATCGTTCCTGGTTGCCGCCGAAGGCGGCATGAGCGACTGCTCCCCGCCATGCTCTTCTCCTCTACGCTTCGACCGATCTGGTCTCTGCGACTCACAGCCCGACCCCCTGCCGGCTCACTGCGAAGACCAGCGTCGCGTGCCCCGGCGGCCCCTTCTCCTCCGGCCATTCCATCTGCAGGCGCACCATCCTCATGCCTGCCGCCGGTCCCT
>CBFDAZ010000556.1:0-4326 GCA_965602825.1 uncultured bacterium | reverse complement strand
ACGAGCCGATCCTGAAGCAGACCCCGGGCATCGCCTTCTGGCCGTTCTACCGGGCCAAGGCCGACACGATCGCGCACGTCAACGAGCTCATCCGGCACTACTTCCAGGGAGGCCGTACTGACTACTACGGCGACGGCGACTACACCCAGATCGTGCAGAACCCCAGATTCGAGGACGACGGTGTTTGGGGGTCTGCTCCCGGCACGGATGGTTCGGTCGAGGTCGCGGAGTACGCTGGCGAAGAGGGTGTGCCCGACAAGCACGACCCCGCCTCGCACGGCAAGCGCCGTCTCAAGATGAACCGCGGCCGCACACCCAACCAGGCCCGCCAGACGCTCCCGCTCAAGCCCGACACCTGGTACACGCTGACTGCCTACTGCTTCCTCTCCGAGGGTCAGGGAACGCCAACGACTCACGCGCTCGGCCCAGGAGGCGAGGGGCTACAGACTCAGCGCGGCCAGACCGAGTGGGACCCGTGGTTGACGCCCGTCATCACATTCCGCACCGATGCTGACGGCGAGACGACAATCGTCTTGTCCGACGAGGCCGTCCCCGAGGGCCACGCGAGCTACTGGGATTTCGTCGAGATCGAGCAGTGCCGGGGGCTCAACCGGCCGACCGAGCTGACCCGTGCGGAGCTCGATGCCGAGGGCAAGCGGATCCTGCTACACGGCCGGGACTTCATGCCGGGCTCGATGCTCCAGCTCGACGAGGGCGAACCTGTGCCGATCACCTGGCACAGCCCGTACCGGGCCTCCATCGCGGCGCCGGAGACGTTCAGCCGGGGGGAACACACACTCAGACTCAAGAAGCCTGACTGGTGCCTGCACCCGCACGAGGCCGTCCTGACCACAACGCTGTGAGGCATACCTGGAGCGCGGACGCCCTCGGCAGCAGTCGGGCTGCCTGCACTTGGGTGTGTGCCAAACACAATGCCGGTGACAACACACTGTCCGGCTAAGGATGACGATAGTGAAGAATCGAGTCCTGCGTCGATTGCGGGGACGGCTCTGATCGCCATGGCCCAGCAATCGATAGTCCTTCGATCCGCCAAACCCACCCTCGATGAAGGTCTGATGTATGCACGCTACCTCGACGAAGCAGCCGAGGGCTTCTTTCGTATCATGCTCGGGCGGCAAATCGAGGACATAATTGCAGCGGCGTACACCCAACCCGACCACGACTTCTCGTACCAGAACATAACCTTTGCCGAACGCGCCGAAAGCATCGTTGGAATGGTCTCAGGTTACACAGCCGAACAGCATCGCCGTTCGTCGGCCCAGCCGCTGAAGCTGGCTCCGGGATACCGTGCCTTGCGAATGGTGCGCGTAGCAATATGTTGCGCGCCATTCCGGCGACTCCTCGACAACCTCGGCGATGGTGATTTCTACCTCCAGGCTATCGCTATCGACAAGGAGCTTCGCGGTGAAGGCATCGGATCCGCCTTGATGGACTCTATCGAGGACCGGGCTCGTGCCACCGGGTCAACCCGGCTCTGCCTCGACGTCGGGGCTAAAAACGAGGGCGCTCGCAGACTTTACGAACGTCGTGGAATGGGCGTCGAGTCGGGGTGGCCGAGGCTCTTGTTTGTCCCGCAATTGTTCGTCCGGATGACGAAGTTACTGTGAACCCTCGACGGGTACCGAGCCGAACAAGACGGTGCACGCGGACGCGCTGACGCGCGAGCGTAGCTGGGAGAGCCCAACCGTCGCTCCTCCCGCGTAGGGGCGCGGTTCGCCGCGCTCGAGGCCGGCAACTAGCCCAATACTGACACCGAAATGCCGTCGGCGGTTCTCCGCTCGCCCAGGTCCGCTCTGACCGTCCGCCGCTTCCCATCCCAGACCCAGTCCGGGTGCTCCTCGCCATCAACGTCCACCCGCGCTGGCTCCTCGATCCCTCGGACGCAGAGCCGGACCCCCCGCACCTCTGGCGCGCCCTCGAATGCGCCGTCGGCCGCACCTATCTCGATCCGGACGCCGCGCTCGACCGGTTCCTGCCGCATCGTGGTCGTCCGGAAGGCCCCCTGCTCGAAGGCAAACGTCTGCCCGTCATCCTCGTAGAGCGTGAAGCTGCCGGGGGCGCCCGCACAAACGTCAATCGTCAGCTCATCTTCCGGCCGCTGCCCGATGTAATCCATCTCCGGCCCCAGCGGCACGATCGAGCCCGCGCGAACGAGAAGCGGTCCGCCCCGGTCATCCGGCACAGCCGGCTCATGCCATCCCGGCCCGGCGAGCTGCTCGCCCGTCCAGTAGTTGAGCCACTCGCCCTCAGGCAGGTAGATGCGCTCCGTGAAGGCGCCGACGAGCAGGCCCGGGCCGAGCATGTACTGGTTCATCAGCCCGTGAGTCTCGCGCTCGTCTGGGAACTCAAGTGGCATCGCCCGCAGCATGGGGACGCCGGTCTTGTGCGCTTCCCAGGCGCAGGAGTACAGGTACGGGATCAGCCGGTAGCGGAGCCGGGCGTAGTCGGTGAAGATGGCCTTCAGCTCCTCGCCCTGCAGCCACGGGTGGCGCCAGTAGTTCCACGAGTTGAGCTGGGCCCACGGCAGCAGCAGGCCGAAGTGGATGCCCTCCTTCGTCGTGACCTCCATGTCGCAGGTCGTCATGCCGTGGCCCGACAGGCTGAGGTTCAGGCACGCCCCCAGCGGCCCGGCCTCGCCGCCCGTGTCGCCGGTCCAGGTCGCAGTGTGGGCCTGCAGTCCCGCCCAGCCGGACACCGTGAAGCCGAAGGGCCGGCGCCCCGTGTGCTCCCGGAAGCCCTCGACCATCTGCCGCGAGTAGAGCAGCGGGTAGAGATTGTGCATCTCGTCGTCGAGCATCCCGTTGCCCCACACGCGGTCGGGATGGGTCAGGACCTGGCTGGCGCCATCCTGCTTGAACCATTCCGCGCCCTCGTCCGCGAACTTGCGCAGGTGGGAAAACCAGGGCTCCTCCGGCTTCGTCCACGGGTCGAGCCGTCGCGCACCCTCGAGATGCTCGTCCTGCTCGTGCCCCGGGGCAAAGGCGCCCTGTTCGTCCTCTGACTTCACGTGCGCCTGGACGCGGCGCTCCTCTTCGTAAGACAGATCGTAGTCGCAGCACAGCCAGAGGCCCGGCTTGAAGCCCATGCGCCGGGCGGTGGGGAAGAAGTTGTGGCGGCCTGCGCGGGCGTAGCTCGGCACCGGGAAGCGCTCGGGGTGCCAGTCTTTGCCCACCGAGAAGTCGTAGTTCCTGGCCATCCATCCCGGCTCAAGGCCGATCGCGTCACACGGTATCCCCTCGCGGCGGAACGTGCAGCAGTCGTCCATGAACTCCCGCGCATCCGCCTGCGTGCGGCAGATGAACCACAGCCCCAGCGCCCACTTCGGCGGCAGGGGAGGCCTGCCTGTCACCTCGGTGTACCGGGCCAGGATCTCCTTCAGCGACGGCCCATACAGAACGTAGTAGTCCAGGCTCCCTCCTTCGCATCCGAACCCGAACCACTCCGGCGAAGACGCCCCGAGGTCGTACTGCAGCCGCCGGGTCGTGTTGAAGAGCAGGCCGAAGCCATCGTTGGTGAGCAGCAGGGGGATCGGGACGTAGCTGTTGACATTCCGGACCCACAGGTCGCCCCGCGTGCCCCGGTGCTCGATCCGTTCCCGCGTCTGATCGCCCAGCCCGAAGAAGGCGCGCCCCTCCGGCAGAACGAAGCGGGCCTCGAAGCCTTCGCTGTCCACCCGGGCGGGCTCGTACTCGCCAAGGAGGCCGTTGCCCGAAGCGTCGGTGACTGTGAGCCCGCCGTCCTTCCGCGATGCCGATACGGCCATCAGCTTTGTCCCCGCCGACACAGAGCCTTCGGCCTCCTGAGAGCTGACCTCCACTGGCGGCCAATCGTCGCGGAAGAAGCCGTACCGCACCAGATGCGCAACGGGGGGCTCATCCCCCACGAACTCCCGGACGCGGGCGATGGCCGGGGTGACGAATTCTACCTGACTGCACGCGTCGGCATCGCGCAGGACAAAGCCACGATTGGTGAGAGACACCGTCTCCATGCCTTCCATCGACTGCTCTCCCTTCGGGACCATTGGGTCTGGGCACGCCACATGCGGGTATTCCGTCCCTCACCCCAAGTTCCTGTTGGTGCGCGGAAGGGAGGCGGCCTTCTCCGATGAACTACACGGCAGTCGTGCATGCCGCGAGGCGGCACCCTGAGACGATGAAGATACCGAACAGCCGCAGGCTGGAAGCCTGCGCCACGCCAATCTTCGGAGCAGTTGGACCTGAGCGCGGGCTCACCCTGAAACCATGAAGATAGGCGTTCTGCCGACGCCTTCGGGGCCGCTACGCCGACGGGCCTGGAGACCCGTCG
>CBFDAZ010000555.1:0-4327 GCA_965602825.1 uncultured bacterium | reverse complement strand
GCCAGGGCCTCATCGAGGTCCTTCTCCAGATGCGCACGGCCCACAGCCAGGGCAACCGGACCGGTGGCATCTCCGCCCTCGGCCGCGGCCTGGAAGGCAGCCTCGGGACTGATGCCAGCAAGCTGTGTGAGGAGTCTCTCCCGACCGTAGCCTTTGGCTCCCTTGGTCTGCTCCAGCGTGTCGAGCAGGAGGCTCCTCGCCAGCCGGCGCCCCTCCTCTTCGGGGATTGACCTCTCCCGCGGAGGCGGGGGATCGCCCATTGCGGCCGGCTGCTTCGAGTGCAGCACGATCTGTAGATCGTCGCTGCTGATGTCTGCCACCATCCCGGCGAAGTGGTGCTTGCGTGAGTCCACGAAGAGCAGGGCCCTTCCCGGCCGTAGGCCCCCCAGGCGGAAGTGCCCCTCGGCGTCAGTCACATCGGAGACCTTCTTCGGCGAGCCGCCCACATTGAAGACGGAGGCGCCGGGGACCGGCTCGCCGGCCTCGTCTATCACGCTTCCGGCCAGTAGTCCCTCCCGGCGGCGGAGGGTGATCGTTCCGAAATCGTGCGAGGCGCCGCGTGTGGCGACCCACTCGTCACTGAGCGCAATATCGCAGTCAGGGCCACGCGCCGCGAGGCGGTACGTGAGGTCCGGCCTGACGTCGGTCTTCCGGAACCGCCCGCCATCGTCCGGCGGCCCGCACTGCATGGAGGCGCTCGTCTCCTTGTAGCGCTGCTGCAGACTGACCTCCGCGTCCGGCGCGGGGTTGCCGTCCTGATCCACAATCCTCGCGGTCACCGTGCAGAGAACCCCGGGCTTGATGATGAGCTTGACGATGCCCTTCTCCTGGCCGACGTTCACCCGCGCGCTCTGCTCGACGCCCAGATCTCCCTTGTCGGCCCAGGCCTTGATGGTGCCCGGCGCGAGGTCGGTGGCCACATAGACTCCCTTCGCGTCCGTCAGGCCTCCGCGAACCCGCGAGTAGAGGTCCTTGCCGATCGCCACAAAGGCCCCCTGGACTGCCTGGCCGTTCTCGTCCACGACCTGGAAGGTGACTTGCTTCAGCCGGTCGAGCTTGATGTCGGGCACCCTCGCGCCCTCGGGTCCCACCTCCACTTCCCGCACACGCTGATCGGGTGCTGGGGGCGCGAAGCCCCGCGCATGGATGGAGAACCGGGACTTGCCGGCGATGCATGGCACCGAGAAGGTCCCGTCGGCCTCCGACCGACCTTCCGTTCTGTAGCCGGCCTCCCTTTCGTAGCGCGCCAGGAACACCTGCACTCCGGGAATGCCCTCTTCCGTGTCGGCGGCGATGATCCGCCCGCGAACGGGGAACGTCGGCTGAGCCTTCAGCTCGATGACGGTCTCTTCTCTCGGCTTGACCTGGATGTCGGCTCTATTGAGCAGATGCTCGGTCGAGGATGGCTGACTCATGACAGAGAGGCCGTAGGGGCCAGGGGGCAGCTCGGCCAACGTGAACTGGCCCTCCTCGTCAGGAGTAGCCCGGGCCGTGGCGTACAGCCCGCGATCGTCGAAGGAAGCGAACACATACAAACGGCAGTGTTTCAGCCGATCCGGCGGGCCCTCGAAGACCAGTTGCCCCCGCAAGCTGCCGGCGGGCTCGAGGGAGATTGCGGACAGGTCGGCTTCGGACTGGGTGATGACCTCGGCGTACCCCGCTGCACTGATCTTGAGCCTCACCTGCCAGCCCGCAGGCACAGCGTACAGGGCAAACGTGCCGTCGGCATTCGTACGGGCCTTGCAGTCCTCGCCGACCTCCTCGGGCACGGCGAAACGGCGGTGACCTGGCTCGGCGTACTCGCGGAGGATGGCGGTGACGACTGTGACCAGGGCGTTCGCGAGGGGCTTCCCGTCCTCGCCGAATACACGGCCGCGAATAGCGGCTGCCTCGGCAAGCGTCAGCGTCAGAGGCGCCGAGGTGTCCTCGACAGTGGCGTGGTCAAGGCTGAGGCCGGCCTTGTAGGCGAGGACGTAGTAGCGCTCGTGCGCGGCCCGGTCGAGGCCGTGGCGTTCCGGGTCATCGAGGGAGAAGGCGCCGTCCGCACCCGTGAGGGTGGTTGCGACCAGCTCCGTCTCGCCGGAGAAGTACAGCCAGACCTTCGCGCCGGCCACCGGCTGCCCGTTCGGACCAACGACCTTGCCCGTCACGGTAGCGGCTGCCACGACGGAAGGGAGCAGGAACAGCATGGCAAGGGAGTACGCGGGGCGGGACCTCACAGGAAACCACCTCCGGGGGGCCTCATTCCACGCTCACGGTGGCCGGTTCCGCCTGATCTGCTACCAGTCCTCGTCGATGGGCAGCCAGTCGTACTGGTAGTCGTTCGTCAAGAGCTCGTACTCGATCTCCTCGGGGCTCTCGAGCAGGCGCTTGGCGATGGCCCGCACCGCAGAGGACTGGTACCCCTGCCCTTCTTTGGGGTCATCGGGCTTCATCTGCTCGAGCGGCTCCAGGGCCCAGCGAGGATCGACCTGAGCTGCCGCGGCGGCCAGACGTGCATAGCCCCGCGGGTCGAATGCCTCGACACCGCCCAGCCTACGCAGCACTGAGTCCGCGATGTGGCGAGCGACAGCGGGATCGGTGAAGGCGAGGATCCCCGCAACCTCAAGCTGCTCGAAAGCCTCCCCAGACGCGTTGCGTCTACGCCAGCTCTCGTCCGGGTCGGGCCCGCAGAGCGATGCCGCCCGGAGAGCGAACCTCCGGTGAGCTGTGTAGCCCAGTCGGCGGGCAACACAGGCGATGCGGGCCGCGGCCTTGGCGCGGTCATACGCACTCCGCCAGACTGAGGCTCCGCCAGACCGTACGACGTGGCAGGTGATGGCCTCGTCAAGCAGCGCTGGCACTTGCTCGGCGGGCGCGACCGAGGCCAGCCGGGCGAGGGCCAGCGACCGGAAGAACGAATCGCCCTGCTCCTGCGCGAGCTTCACGGCGCGGTCGAGTTGGTCGCCAGGGAAGAAGGCGACAATGCTCGCCATGCCGCCCTGGCGCGCGTAGTCGCTGCTCAGCCGGTCCAGGATCTCCAGTGCCCTGTCAGGTCTCGTCGTGGCGACACGGCGAGCGACGTTGATGAAGTGCCGGTTGCGGTCGGAGGGCTTCTCGATCGCCCCGATGAGCTCAAGTGCTGCCTCGAGATCCCGCTCGCAGATCTGCTCCGCCACAACGCCTCGGTAGTAGACTTGCGTGTCGGTCACGCCGAGAGCCGCGGCCTCGTTCTGCGCCTCTGCCAGCAACTCCACCGCACGTTGCTCGTCGAAGCGGAGCAACGCGTTGCCAAGACGGGCCCTCATCGAGACGGAAGTGCCGGGATTCGTGATGCCGGAGGCCATCGCGAGGGCTTCCTCGATGCACTGCAGCGCCAGCTCCGGCCTGTCATCCATGAACTCAAGCGCCGCCCGATACAGCTCCCATACCGGGCGATAGGGCTGTTCGTGCTGGATGATCAGGGACACAGCCTCGCCGAAATCCTCAGCAAGTCGCTTGCTGCCGACGGCCAAGGCAATGGAGCCGGTCGGGTCGCCCGCCTGTGCCGCCTCCTCGAAGGCCGCCTCGGGATCAAGCTCGGCCAGGAGGGTGAGCAGGCCCTCGCGTCTCCGTTCATTGTCCCCTCGGGTCGCACGAAGCGTGTCCAGAAGGAGGCCTTTGGCCAATTCTCGGGCCTCGGCCTCGGGAATGGGGCGCTCCAGCGGTTCTGGCTTGGTTAACGAGGCCGGTTGCTTGGGCCGCAGGACGATCCTGAGGTCGGTCGTGCCTGTCTCGGCAATCGAGGCGGCAAACTGATGGTCCGGCGAGTCAACGAAGGCACAGGCCTTCCCTTCGTGCAGCCCTTCCAGGCGGAAGGCCCCCTGCTGATCGGTGATCGTCACGACCTTCTGCGGAGCATCACCTGAGTTGAATACGGTCGCTCCGCCCACCGGCCGGCCCGCCTCGTCAACCACGGTGCCGGCCAGGAGACCGGCCTGCCGCTTGAGGGTGACAACCCCGAAATCGTGGGTCGCGCCAGGCTCCGATTGCCATTCATCCGTTTGCGCCGGGTCGCAGCCGGGCGCCTCGATAGTGAAGTGGTATGCCCCGCCAGGCCTCAGCCCGCTGACTCGAATGACCCCCTGCGCATCGGGACCGTCGCACGGTATCGATCGGCCCCACTTCTCGCGGCGCTCATCCAGCTTGGCTTTGGCATCCGTGACAGGGTTGCCTGCGCCATCAACCACCGTGACGGTCGCGGTTGCGAGAACGCCTGGCTTCAGGACCAGCCTCACGGGGGCTTCCTGTTGCTGCAGGTCGAGGCTGACGGTCTGCTCGAGCGCCAGTTCCTGGGTCTGCGCCCATA
>CBFDAZ010000554.1:0-4343 GCA_965602825.1 uncultured bacterium | reverse complement strand
AAGCGCGCCCGGCCACCTGCCAGGACCTGCGGGATCTCATCGGGCTGGTCAACTCCTTCGGTATCGGCGGCTCGTACCCGTGTATGCCACAGGACCTGCCACCGCTAATGCGCGCCGTCGCCTGCTTCAAGATCTGCTGGGAAGAAAGCGACAGCATCCAGCCCTACGACTACCAGCAGCCCGAGCAGATTCCCTACATCTACGAGATGCACCAGGTTATGGGCAAGCGGTTTGACATCACGCTGACCGTGCCCAGCGCGATGTGCGTTGATCCCAAGGACCTCGGCATCCTGCTCGAGTACTATCCGGCCTGGAAGAGGAACCGCGACATCGACTTCCGCATCCTGGATTACGGGATGCTCGGCATCACAAAACCGATAACCGCCGTGGGCTGCGCGGCGATGACGCTGGCCGAGACATTGGCATTACACATCCTGCTGAACCTGTTCGATCCCGAGATAGACGTCCCGGTGATCATGATTGCGGGCCACCCGACAGACCTGCGGAACGCTTGCTGGGCCTTCGGCTCCCCAAGGCGGCATCTGCTGCGGTATCTCGATTCGCGGATTGGGCCACGGCTGTGCGGCTACGAGCCCCAGGTCTACGCCCCTCCGCACGTGCTTCTGGAGACAAGCAGCGCCGCCGTGGACGAGCAGGCGGCGATGGAGAAGATGGCCTGCGGGTTGCTTGGCGCGATGCAGGGAGCGCGGAGCTTCGGTTACGCCGGCGTTCTGTGCGTCGATGACCTGTTCAGTGGCGTCCAGTTCGTCATAGACGTGGAGATGGTCGAGTACATCCGGGAGACCATCGAGGCATTCGACCCCCATCCCGACGTGATCGACAGCGACGGGCTGTATGAGGAGTGCCGGGAGGTGGGCCTGGGTCACGATACGTTCATCAGCCACCCCAAAACGGTCAGGCGCTTCCGGAATGTGCTGCCATCGCCCCAGCGGATCGTCCGCGAGAAGCTGAGTTCGTGGCTGCATCACCGCCGCACGCTTAAGGACCGGGCTCGCGAGGAAGCTCTGGAGTGCATCAGTACTGCCAAGCCATACCACCTGCCAGATGGCCAGCAGAGGGAGCTTGACAGGATATACCTACAGGCCGCGGCCGATCTGGGCACGTAGGCCAAATCGGGGTGACGAGTGCCTCGGTCCTGGCAGTGCCGCACGCTGGCTCCCCGAAGCCCTATCTCCATGAGCTCGGGCTCGGCTTGGCCCAGGCTGGTGCTGCGCAGCGATTGAGCCCCGCTCCGCCCACGTACCGACCAACAGGAATGCTCGAAGGCCTTCGGGAAGGTAGCTTATCGAGCCAACCATGGTTGATCCGGCATCGGAGGCGGATACCATGCGACTTGCACTCAGTGTTCTCGCGCTTGCTCTGGCGACTGCGGCTGAGGCCGCGCCGCCGAAGGTCGCCGTCGTCTACAGCGCGTGGTCGGACTACGCCTTCCGGGACGAGTTCGATGACAAGATGCAGTCCCTTGGCTGGCCGTTCGAGAAGTTCGAGAACGTCAACGTCGGGGACCTTGCGGCCGGGCTTGACCAGTTCGACCTCGTCGTCACGGCTGGTGTGGCCAACTACGAGAACCCCCAGGACATGCAGCCGTATGCGGACGAGTGGCTTGCTTTCCTCGAGCGCGGCGGCTGTCTGCTTATCACCGACGCGAGTTACGGGTCGGTGCTCGACCTCTGGGTGAACCGGCTCGGCGAAGACTTCGCACTCACGAGCGCCGAGTGCGCCGCCCACCGGGAGCAGACGCCCGAGTCGCGCGAGACAACCGTCTTGCACCACCCGCTGATGGTCGTACCCAATGACCTCGGCCCGCGGCTGCAGCAACGGACGAACATCTGGGCCCATCTGGATGGGTGGTCCGAAGCGTGGACCTCTCTGATCACGTGCAAGGACGGCAAGAGCCTGTTCCTGTGCCGACCGGTGGGCAAGGGGCTTCTGATCGTGACGAGCCACTACAAGTTCCGGACCGGCGAGACCGGCCGGCGTCTGCTCGAGAACGTTTGGCTCTATGCGCGACAAGGGCGCTCCGGGCTGCGGGTGACATACCTTCACCTCGGCAGTCTGGCGCCCGGCGAGAGCAGAGCGCTGCTTGAGCTTGAGAATGAAACGGGCCGGGAGCTCGACCTGCGCGCCCAGGTGCTCATTGAGCCCGAGGGGGCGGAGGTGATCGAGGGCGAGGCCGTGGAAGCCCGGCTGGCGCCGGACGAGCGCCGGGTGCTCAATCTCCCCTTCGATGTCGAGACCCGCGGCCGGCTCGTCGCTCGCGTCGTCGTCCACGACGCCGACGGCGCAGCCCTGGTTGACTGGGTAAAGCGGGCCGAGATCCCGCCGGCAGTCCGCATTGAGCTGAAGCGCAAGCATCTCTATCCGCAGAACTCGACTCTCGAGGCGACCTTGCGCCTGATGCCCGAGGCCGGCACCGTCGCGGCGTCGCTGCGGGTCCAGTACAAGCTGGACGACGGGCCAGCACAGACTGTGGCGGCTCCCGAGGATACTCTCTCTGTGTCCCTGCCGGTCGGGGAGCTGCCGGACGGCGAGCATGTCCTCCGGGCACGCTTGCTGAGTGGCGAGAGGACCGTCGGAGATGCAAAGGCGCAACTCTTCACACACCCTCAGCCCCGGGTCGGCGTACGGGAGGACGGCGTGACGCTACTCGATGGCGAGCCGTTCTTCCCCTTTGGCTTCTACCACGTCTCACAGGCGTTCGACGCGGCGCACCGTTCCCAGATGGCGCGTGATATCGCGGCTACCGGCTTCAACTGCTGCCATGCTCGCATCATGACACTCGACGGCTATGCCCCGTTCCTTGATGAGTGTGCCAGCCTTGGCGTCTACGTTGTCACCGAATTCAGCGCACCGATGTTCGAGACGGTGGAGCGCTACCGCGACCATCCGGCGGTACTCGCCTGGAATCCGGGCGATGAGCCAACCATTCACGGCGTGAGTCCGGGAACGATGTTCGACCGGTACGACCGGTTCAAGCAGCTCGATCCCGATCACCTCGTCTACACAGTGATCTGCAATCCGGGCGAGTACGGACGCTATGCGGCGGGGACCGATGTGCTCGCGCCCGATCCGTACCCGGTCCCGCGAGCGCCGGTGAGTACCGTCTACCAGCGCCTGAAGCAAGCCCGACTCGAGGCCGAGGAGGTGGACACGACGCTGTGGGGCGTCCTGCAGTGCTTTGGGGGCTACGGCTCGTGGGCGCGTCCGCCGACCGCCAGGGAGCTCCGGGCGATGACCTACCTGGCGCTGCTGGCCGGTGTGAGAGGGATCATCTACTACACCTACGGTGACGGCCAGTGGGTGGTGACCGATCACCCCGAGCAGTGGGAGGCAGCCAGGGCCCTGGTGCCCGAGATCGAGCTGCTCGCACCTGCCGTTCTCGACGGGGAGTTCTGCTTGCTGCGCGGGGGCGAAGGGGACGTCTACGCCGGCCTCTTCGACTACGAGGACGCGCGCTATGTCATCATCGTGAACGGCGCCGAGGAAGAGCGGGGCTTCGACGTGCCCGTGCCGGGTGCGCACACAGAGCTGCTGTTCGGCGAATCCCCGCCGCCGCAACTCCTCGGTGAGGAGCTGAAGGGGACAATCGAGGGGCTCGGGACAATGGTCCTGCGCGTTACCGGGTGACAGGGCCCTGTCGCTCAGCGCCCCAGATGCATCAACTCGTCCACGATCTGGCGAAAGGCGAAGACTCCGAGGAGTGTTTCCTCCAGCGACGGCGCATCGTGCTGAGCGTCATGGCGCAGGCCGCTGAGGAAGCCGTAGTTGGTGCGCAAGCGTTCGCTGCTCCGGACGAGCAGGCTGATCTTCTTGTCGGCCGGCAGCTTCGTCACCTCGCCCTCGTAGCGCGCGGTCAACGCCGGTTCCAGGCGTTTGCTCGTGGCAGCGCTCTGGATGCCACGCGAAACCGCGCGGTGCAGCGATGCGATCGCGTCGACGTAGTTGCCCTGGCTGAACGCCTGCAGGCCGGCAGAGAGTCGGCTCTGCACGTACTCCCGGTCGGGTGGTTTCCTCGCCCAGCGCCGGCACAGCACGCGCCGGCCGCTGCCGAAGGCCCGGGCCACGAGTTCCTCCTGGCGCATGGGGTCGGCCTGCAACAGACGGTAGAACGCCCCGGGCCTCCCGAGGAGGCTGCCGATGCAGTTGGCCAGCTCCCGGCGGGCGACCCCCGGCTTCGCTTCTCGGAGCAGCACCCGCAACTGGTGAAGGGCCCGGGCGCCGCCGATTCTGCTCAGAGCCTCGACCGCCGCCAGGAAGACCGACTGGTCGCTCTCGCGGTCGAGAAGCTGCTGAAGAGCGGTCACCGACTCCTGGGCCCCGAT
>CBFDAZ010000553.1:0-4346 GCA_965602825.1 uncultured bacterium | reverse complement strand
CCGCATCAGCAACGCCACCTGAGATGCCACCGACTGGCCGCGGCCGGCATTTCCTGCGCTGGCTGGCGGCGCTGGTCATCGTGGCCATCTTGGCGATCGCCGGTGCGGTGGGGGTCGCCGCGTACCGGGACTGGGCGACGCCAGAGCCGGAGGAGATCCTGCGGCGCATGGTCGCCACTCAGCAGGATGCGGACTCCTACGGGGCCGAGGGCGAGCTGGTGATGGAGACGCGGATGGCCGGGATGGAGTACACGATGACGTACCCCTTCAAGGTCGTGTACCAGAAGCCCAACCTCATGTACGCGGAATACGGCGAGGGAATGGCGGCCTTCAAGACCGTGTGTGACGGGACGCACCTCTATCTGGAGATGACGTCCTTCAACCGAGTGGCGAAGGTCCCGGCGCCGGAGGACCTGCAGGACATGAACTGGTGCCAAAGCTGCATGACTGGGTTCCAGGGCGAGGGGATGGAGAAGTGGACGGAACTGTATGAGCAGCTGCAGGGGAACGCTGATCTCGGGAACGTCAACGTCAAGGCGGGGATCGACGAGAGCAACGAGTGGCTGGCTTCGCTCGAGGCACCAGGGAACACGTGGGCGGTGACCGTCGAGATCATGAAGGGCCTGGAGATGACGTTGTGGGTCGATCGGCGGACCAGCCTGATGCGGCAGACGGCCGTGGAGATTGGTTGGGACCAGATCATGGAGATGGCCGGCGAGGAGATGCCGCTACCGTGGGATGACGCCGGGGCAAAGGATGACTTTGGGGCCGCGATGATGGGGATGTTTGAGGACATGAGGCTCCGGATGGCGATGACCTGCGAGGAGGCAAGCGTGGGCAGGGAAGCGCCCAAGGAGACCTTCACATACACCCCGCCGGAGGGCGTCGAGGTCACGGAGGTCGATAAGCTGGAAGAGATGCACCAGGGACTGATGCAGGCGTTCATGCCCGAGCGGATGCCGGAGTGGAGGGGCCCTGGGGCCGACCGTTGGCCGAGTAAGCCGGACGAAGCATGGCACAGGTAGGTGGCACGAAGGGGGCGCCGAGCATGCAGAAGGCGGCGAGACGGTTCAGAGCCCCGCAACGCGGCCGGGCCGTCATCATCGTGGTAATAGCGGTGCTGGTGTTGGCTGCCGGGGGTGGAGCGGCGTGGTGGTTCCTGCTGCGAGCGACACCCGAGAAGACAGTCGAGGCGTACGTCGCCGCTGCCAAGGCAGGGGACCAGGAGAAGGTGAAGTCGCTGCTGTCATCGGAGACAGTGACGATCCTGGAGGACCTCGAGAAGCAGTTCGGCGATGCATTCAGCAAAGCTGCCGCGCCTGGGGGGTCGGCGGGGATGCCTCCGGGAGCCCCGGACATCGAGATGCAGGTCGGCAAGGCAAGCGTGCAGGGCGATACGGCGACGGTGCCGCTCGAGGTCAAGATGGGGGATGCACAGATGCCGCCGGGCTTCCCGGATTCGGCGAAGGTCTCGGTGGATCTGGTGCGAGAGGGCGGGCAGTGGAAAATCGACCTCGCCGACCAGCTCAAGATGGCCCAGCAGTTCGCCAAGGCCTTCGGCGGCTCACCCGAGGAAATGGAGAAGCGCGTTGCCGATATGCGCGAGGCCATGGAGAAGTTCACAGAAGGCACGCGTGAGGCAGCGCCCGAGGGCCCAGCCAAGACGCCAGCCGCCCTGGTTGAGGAGGGTCTGACCGCGAAGAAGGCCGGACAGCTCGACAAGGCAGTCAGCAGCCTCAAGGCGGCCATCGCGCAGGAGCCCGACAACGTAGATGCCCACTGGGGCCTGGGCTGGGTGCTGGCCGATCAGAAGAAGATCGAAGAGGCGGTGAGCCACTTCAAGAAGGTCGTTGAACTGACGGACGACCAGCAGAAGAAGAGCGACGCCCAGGCCGCGATCGAGCGGCTGAAGTAGCGGGGGTGCGGCAAGCGACACGCCAGACTCGGAGGCGCCAACAACTCCCCGGCGAGCTACGGCGCGGACCGGACCGTGTTGTGCTAACGAGGGCGCCAACGACACGGCCACGGCATCGCGGTTGAAACCGCTCCTACCCCCCGCCCGCCGCCTGTACGGTGGCAGGTCGATACCCATGCAGCGCGTTGATCCCAAAGAGCCGATCGAGCATCGTGGATTTCCACCCAGCACCGTCAGGCGTGCGGGAGCGCTGCTCCGGCTGCTTCGCGTTGCGCGCAGAGCGGCCCGCACTACTTCACGGTCGCCGTGAGCTGGTCAAGATAGGCTCCGTACTCCTCGTATAGCCGGCGCGAGCCTTCGCGACCATTGTTCGGGCTCATGTAGTTGAAGTAGCAGAAGGTCACCAGATGATCGGCGTGTTGCGCGGCGACCTCGATCGAGGCCCGGAGGCGGCCGATAGGCATGGATGAGTAGTCGCCGAAATCGGCGCACTCGACGTCGGTCCACATTGTCTTGCCCAGCTCGTCGCACAACCCCCGGATGCAGGCTTGATTGACATCCGTGTGGTTCAGAGGGGCAAGCCCCGTGCCAACGCCGTCGATGACCATGTAGATGTCGATATGCCCGGCTGACTCGATCCACGGGCGCCAGAAGCGCTCGAGTTCCGGCGGTGTCACGGGCCGCCAGGCCCCCTCCTTGCTGTCCCGCCACCGGTAGAGCCCCACTGGCTGAACTACGCGCAGGCGGGGGCAGATGCTCTTGACATGCGCAGCGAGGTCGTCGGCCTGGCGGGCCGGGAGGCTTGGGTCATTGTCGAAGTTGTCGGGGCAGCACTCGAAGTTGATGTAGTACCCGGCGAGGGACGGGTGTTTGTCGTAGTGGCGAATCATCGCGGCCCGGTAGTCATCAAGCAGCCTCTGTGACGCTGCCTCTTTCTCCGGATCGCCGGGCTTTGAGAAGCCGTTGGGCGTTGCATCACCGAGGTACACCCGCATGTCAAGTTTGTCAGCCGCGGACAGGATGGCCTCGACCGGATCTCGCTCGCTCCACCACGGGGATTGCGGCACATTCGTGCCCGGCACCACGGTGCTGAAGACGCCGTCCCTGCCGGTCAGGGTGTAGAGGATGATGGTGTCGAGCCCGATACGGTGAGCGACTGCGACTTCGTCGGCGAGGCGGTCGTCGGTGGGGAAGGCCTCGGCCCAGTGCTTGTAGTGGAAGGCCCAGAAGGCGCCATCCAGGAGCGGCGGCCGCCGGAGCCTGGGGGAAGGTGGGGAAGAGGCGTAGACCTCGAACTCACAGATGGATGGGCGCCCGTGGGCGTAGCGACTGACCACCAGACGTACGGCCTCGGCGGTCACCGGGTCGAAGCGGAAGGTCCACCATTCGCAGTCCGGATTGTCGACGCGTGCCTCGATGTCTTGCCACTCATCATCCACGAGAGCCTGAAAAGCCCAGGCGTCGTCCGCGGGCACATACCCCATGGACCAGAATCTGGCGCGTACGGCGCCAACCATCCGCGGCTCGTCCCATTCGATGCCGATGTCCTTGGGGGGATCGACCGACGGCTCGGTCGAGGCCCAGAAGGACAGGGGATCGCCGTCCACCGCGCGCTCCAGGGGAGCGTAAGGGGATGGGAGGGAGGTGGGCAGCCAACTCCGCGGACGACCGAGGGGGGCGAGGTTCTGCTGGCTGGCGGCCTGGCCGACGGCCAGCGCAAAGGCGACCCAGAGCGTGGCGCGTCCCCCCATACTGACCGTGCGTACCGCGATCGGGGGCGTGGAGTGACTCATCTCGGGCGGCTTCCCGTTCGGAGGACAGGCAACCTTGAGTGCCGCGGGGACCGGGATGAGCGCAACGGGTCCCGCGCGCCATTCGGGCCTGAGCGAGTCTCGGGGCCCGTTCTCAGAGACCGGGAGTCGTTACTCTCCGTTTACACATTATTAGCGGGCGACTCGACTGGCTGTGGGAAATATGGACTGCGAGGAATCTTCGATTCATGCCAGCGAGGTGAAGTAGACATGTTCTGCGGCCCTGACGTCGCGGTCATTGCCGTCGCCATCATAGCGCTTGGCTTCTTCGTGTGGCAGGCGATCACAGGTAGCACCAAGAAGGACGAGACAACCGAGGGCCCTGCCAGCAAGCGGTCGAGGCGAGTTCGCACGGTGGAGAAGCAGCTGTAGGCATTTGCTCCACAGAGCGGCCGCGATGGCCGCTCTGTGGAGCACCAGACCGCGCCACAGCGCAACGCCGATGGTCACTGCAAGGCCTTAGTGTTGACGATCAACGGGCGCCTGCTACGGCGGGGTCCGGATTTCTCCGTGACGTCCCCCAGGGAAGGAAAGTGTCTCCACGAAGCCGTGTTGCTCCGGGTCATCGAAGTACGGCTGGCCGTCGCGAGTCAGCCAGGCGTGGGAGACGAGGTCGGTCT
>CBFDAZ010000552.1:0-4375 GCA_965602825.1 uncultured bacterium | reverse complement strand
GAAGGAATACGCCGCCCGGGGGGCCGCCATCAGAGAACTGGGGGCCAGGGAGTGCGAGCTGGTTGAGAAGTATGAGAAGGAGAAGAACCGGTACCGGAAGCAGCAGCTCTACCAGCAGATCATGGTCGTCCGTGAGCGGAACAGGCAGCAGAAGCAGCCGCTGCTGGAGCTGAGTGATAAGACGCACCTCGCCTCCCTGGATCTGACCATGGTTGAAACCGGCGGCCCGGGTCGCTTCCTGTCGAACGTGTTCGGCAACGCCGGGACGGCAGCGCTATGGCTGGCCGTCAGCGCCATCTTCTGGGTGCCCGCCTTGCTGGTGATTACGCTGCTCTGGCGCCAGATCGGCAAGCGCGGCACCTGAGCGCTGGCGCCCCGCGGATCGGGGATGAACGCGTGCCCCTGCCGGGCCTGGCAGGGGCACCGTTGGTTGAATGGGACAGGACGGCAAGGCCCTCTTGCAGGAACAGGCGATCAGACCTGGAAAGCTGGCTGGAGGACGCATCACATCCGTCAGGGATCTGCAGGAGGCTCACCGCTAAATGAACCTGGTACTGATCGTCAGCGACACGCTTCGTTGGGACTACATCGGCGCATACGGCAATGACCGGGTCCGGACTCCCAACCTGGACCGCCTCGCGGCAGAGAGTGCGGTATTCGAGGACGCCTATGCAGAGGGATTGCCCACGCTTCCCGCGCGACGGGTGCTTCTCACGGGCCGGCCGATCTTTCCGTTCAAGTTCATCTCACAGGAGAGCGACATGGTGCAGCTTCCCGGCTGGCACCCGCTCTTCGAGGAGGACGTGACCCTTTCGGAAGCCCTGCGGGAGCACGATTTCATCGGCGCCTTCGTGACCGACGTGTACCACATGATGAAGCCGAACAAGAACTTCCACCGGGGCTTCGAGCACTGGTACTGGGTGCGCGGGCAAGAGGACGATCCCTTCGCCCTGCGGGATGAGGAGCAAGTCCGTGACATGCTGGACCAGGCGGCGCCGCAGGCCGACCGGTTCCGCACGCGCCACTGGCTCATTCAGCACCTGATGAACCGCAAGGACTGGCAGACGGAGGCCGACACGTCAGTGGCGAGAGTCATGTCGCACGCTGCGCAGTGGGTCGAGAGCTACACGATGGACAACCCGTTCTTCCTGTACGTGGACTGCTTCGACCCGCACGAGCCGTGGGACCCGCCGCTCGAGGACGCCAAGCTTTACGACCCCGACTACGAAGGGCTCGATGGCCTCGTTCCCGGGGGGATGACGACCAACATGACCGAGGAGCAGGTTCGGCATATCGAGGCGGCTTATGCGGGCGAGGTTACGCTGGTCGATCGTTGGGTCGGCAGGCTACTGGACGCGATACGCCAGAAAGGCGTGTTGGATGATACGCTGGTCGTTTTCACCACCGATCACGGCTGCATGATGGGCGAGCAGGGGGAGATACACAAAGGTGAGGACCGGCTCCGCAACCAGTGCACGCGCCTGCCTCTCTTCATCCGGCATCCGGAGGGTGAGGGAGCGGGCAAACGTGTCGGTGGCTTCGTCCAGCACCAAGACATCATGCCGACCGCGCTGCATCTTCTGGGGATTGAGCCTCCGGAGCGAGTGCTGGGGGCCAACGTCTGGCCGATGGTCACGTCAGGCGCCCAGGCGCCGAGAGATACCATCGTGACGTCCTTTGGGCACCACGCGAGCGTCCGAACAGCAAAGTGGAACTACGTTCGTCCATGGACCCCGTTGCCGCCCGACCGCAGGCCGAGACACGACCTCTACGACCTCGCGGCCGACCCGGAGGAGCTGACCAACGTGCTGGCAGACCACGAGGACACGGTCAAGGAGTTCGACGAGTACCTGCGGGAGCACATTGGCCGGCACGCGCCGCTCACGAAGGGAACTGTCGGTGCTGGGCTCGTGGAGGGAGTCGAGACACAACCGGGTATGAGCTTTGATGCCTTGCCGAGTCTGGAGGCTGACTGAGCCAGCACGAGCAGCGGGCGAATGGCGGGGCGGCGCACGCCTGCATCCAGATTGCGGTGACCGCCCCGAGCGGCGCTCGGTCAGCGTCGTCTGGTGGTGAGGAGCACGGCGATCCGGGCAGAGAGACCCGCCTGCCAGTAGCATTGGAGGGCTTCCAGCTTCTCCAGCGTGTCTCCCTGCGCATACGTTCGACCGACCAGGTAGTAGTACGTCGGAAGCGTTGCCCCGGTTCTCCGAGCACGCGCTGCGCCGATGGCGGCCCGGGCCTTCTGGCCCGATAGGTCGAGCATGCGGTCCAGGCCCGCCTCGTCCTCTACGCCCACAACATCGCCCTGGTCGTTCATCTGCACGCGAAGCGAGTAGAACTTCGCGATGAGGGCTGAGGCAGCGGCGTAGGCTCCGATCGACGCTCCCAGACTGGCCACATCAGCGCGGTCGCCCGCTTCCTCCTTGAGTGAGGGGAGGGCCTGGAGACTGGATCGAGCCAGCAGGTAGGTCAAGTCCTGACAGGCCATTGACTCGCGGAGTAGATCGGGATGCAGGCCCATCTCCCGCGCTGACTCGTCCAGGCACACGGCCTCGAAGTAGGAGAGGGTCGCCTCCGCGGCCCGCTCCAGCGTTTGGGCCCATGCGGTCAGCCCGTCCCAGTCCAGGGCCGCTGTCTGCGTGGAGTGGCCGGCGGTCGTGAGGCGCAGTCGGTCTTCGGCGATCTTGAGTACGTTCTTGTCCAGGGCAACGATCACGGCGGCCTTCAGCAGGAAACCTAGCTCGGATGCACCATCGGCCTGGTTCTCCAGGTCCTGGAGGATCCGCTCGGCGGCGACTCGCAGACCGTCAGCCTGAGCCACAATGCCGTAGGCATCGCCCACGGCGAGCACTGTGTCAAGACTCGACAGCGGCAGGCTGCTGATCTCGGCCACCACGTCGTCCCTGCGGTCATCGGTCGTGCCAACCGACGCCAGCCGCTGGCGAACGGCCCCCAAGCCCTCGGCGGCGATCGCCTGGAGGCCTTCAAGCACTTCCTCGAGAACGGCAGCGTGCAGGGCTGCTATGATGGCGTGGTCGTGGGCCGCCGCAGCGGCGCCCGCACTCGCGAGCGTTCGAGCCCGATCGGCGGTGGCGCGTGCCTCGGCCAACTCCTCGTCGATGTCCACGGTACCCCCCAGCTTCTCGCTAAGGCGCTGGCAGGTCCGAAGTCGGTCGCCGCAGAGCGCCAGCCAGTCGCTGGTCTCTTGGGCCAAGGCGGACTGGAGGGCAGGCGGCAGGGCGGGCGCCTGACCGGCCCGCCCGGTAGGCCCAAGCCGGTATCCGGTGAGGACCTGGTAGGCGGCGGCGAGGTCCTCGACCTCACGCACCTCAATGCCCACTTTCTGTCCATACGCGACCAAGTCAACCGGCTGGTTGGTGTAGTAGCTGATGTCGTGCTGCTGACCGCGCGGTATGAGCAGGAGGCGCTTGCGGCTCCGTTTCGCGGCCTCCAGTTTGTGAACGACGCCGGCGACAG
Organism: uncultured bacterium; assembly: GCA_965602825.1. Classification (GTDB taxonomy): domain Bacteria; phylum Armatimonadota; class Zipacnadia; order Zipacnadales; family VGFC01; genus CBFDAZ01. The sequence goes on along the minus strand of CBFDAZ010000552.1, from coordinate 895 downwards.
GGACGATCGTGCCGTCAGGACCGATCGCTCCCGTCATAGTCGCGTCGGGGGGAAGCTCGTGGCCCTGAAGCGCTGCCATGAGCCCGACTGCCAGCAGGGCGCCCGCCGAGGGACCATCGATGCGCCCTTCGACGGTGAACGACGGGACATACTTCCCGAGATCAACACCGGACGCGAGCGAGGCGGCCACGCTGGCCATCCAGGCGGCGGCGCGCCAGGTGTCGCCGGTGCCGTTGGCTTCGGTCTCGTAGAAGCCCACGCGCGGTCGCGAGCCATCGGCCGGGGCAATCCGGATCGTGACCGGACTCATGCCGGAGGTTGGTGTAGGTGACAGGGGGTTGAACCATGGGGCGTCCACGGTGAACTCGCGCGGGCTGGCAGGCGGCCTGGTAGGGTACGGCGTGTCGTGTCGAGTATGCCGCCACCAGGCTGTTGCGGTTGCCACCGCTATCACGGCTCCCAGCAGGAGCAGCGCCGGCAGTCTGCGACGGATCCTGGTGCCCACTGAGCGTACCTCGCCCCGATGATGCAGACAGGTGACCGCGGATGGCTTTCCGCTGGTTGAGCCTCGACTCCTGCCCGTCCCCGCACCTCGTGGGTGGAAGTCAGGCAGGCCACCCGCGCCGGTTGACTCGTTTGGGGGCCGGCGCCTCGACAAGTGCTCTTCAGAGCAGTCGCTCATGCTGCGTTGCCGCACCCTGAGATCATGTAGATGGCAAGAAAACAGGACAGTCCTATTTTCGATGGCGTTCGTTGGTCGTGGCGGACGGGGCGGAGCGGGAGCTCCCCCCGCAGGAACGAGCCCCAAATCTCCGAGGCTGCCGGTCATGCCGTGAGGCGGCGCCCTGAAACGATGAAGATAGCCGTTGTGCCGGCGGGCTTTCCAGCCCGCCAC
>CBFDAZ010000551.1:0-4396 GCA_965602825.1 uncultured bacterium | reverse complement strand
TCGTCGAGGGTGAAGTCAGGCGTCCCGGCGTACTCGACGGGCGGCTTACAGAACCAGGCGCCATTCTGATCGACGCCCCAGACGTAGCCGCAAGCTGCCACGAGGCGGTTGAGGCCGTCGATGGCGGGCGTATCATCATCGAAGTCGAAGCGCGGATCACAGCGGCGCACACCGGCGGGGATTAGCAGGTCAGTATCGCCCGTGAACTGGATGAGAGAATCGGGGATGCCGAACTGGTTCAGGGCGCGGTAGAAGGCGTCTTCGAGCGTCCACTCAACGAAGCTGCCGAGGTGGTTCCAGTGCTTCTTCTCGAGCCTCACGAACCCGTCACGGGCTCGTAGCTCGATGCGGATGCGCTCCGGATGACTGCCCTGCCGGACGTGGGCGGCCTGGGTCAAGTAGCCGGTGAACTGGGTGGCCGTATCCGTGGAGGCGCCCTCGTCCCAGCCCGCCACGACCGACAGCTTGTTGTTGCCCTTCCAAGTCGGCAGACTGCCGGCGGCGCTTCGGTCAACCTCCAGGGTCACGCCACAAGTAGCCTGACGCCAGTTGGCGGTCACTTCGCCGCTGGCCTTGACCAGCAGGTTCTGCCCCTGGGTCTGGTAGGGATTTGTGGAGCCCGAGGAGGTCTCCGGGGGGAAGTCCATTTCGTGGAGGTAGGCGACCGCGCGCCGGTACTCGCTGGCGCTGGTGAAGCGGACGCTGGAGACCCAGCGGTCCTCGTTGCCGACGGCGGTGCAGTCGGCCTCGGGCAGGGCGGCCGTCCCATCCGGCTCCCACGCCACGGTGTGGAGCTCGGGTACCTCTACGAAGACGGTGTTATCAACCGGGAAGTAGCGGGCGCGTTCCACGTAGCAGTCAACGATGTCGCCCAGCGGATATGTGATGGGAGTAACGTTGAGAACCGCGGCATGGCCGTAGGTGATGACCCGCATCGGGCCGGCGGCAATGAACGGCTCGGAGGGCGGCCGCAGACCGGGCGGGATGAAGTAGATGACCCGGCGGCCGTCGATGTTGAGCACGATGTGGCCGTCAACGGTCTCCCAGGTCACCACCTGCTCGAAAGGCTTCCCGCGAAGGGCTCCGACCTCGTGGGCGGCTGTGTGGAACTCGGTGAGGACCTGCCAGTCGTCATCCGGAGTGAGCCGCCAGCCGAGGCGTGGGAACCTGGCCTGGGCCTCGGTGCCGGCAACGGGCAGGACAAGCGTCCACTGGCCGGTCTGTGAATCGCCGAGGAGCTGCAACTCGAGATAGCAGTAACCCGCCTGGGGGAGGGTCGGACTAGGGGCGTAGCGGAGCGCGCGAAGGGTGAAGTTCGGGTCGGCGTGGAGGTCAGTGCGGGAGGTGAGTTCGCCGAAGTAACCGAGCGCCGGACTGAAAGCTCCCCGGGAATCGTAGAAGAACAGGTACCTGGCGCGGGGATGGCCGACGGGGTAGATCTCTTTCCACAGGTTGGAGCAGTTGGCGAACTGCTCGGCGTTCGTCTTCTGCCAGTCGCCATCGCCGGTCTCCGGGTCGTAGAGGGTCATGTCCTGGCAGCCGCAGATGCCGCGCGGCGCAGCCGCACTGAGCTCGGGGATCGGGGCGACGTTGTGCTGCCCTCCGGCCGAGTAATCCCACTCGGGCTCGGGCTGTTGGCTGAGATCGCCCGCGCGGGTCGGGAACCGGTCGCGGAACCGGAACTGCTGGACGAGTCCGAAGCCACCGTCCATGATGATTCCGTCGGTGTGGGGGTTGTCGATGGTGGCCTGGCAGATGGCGCGGATGTGAGGCATGGGGGAACACCTTCGGGTAACAGGTAAGAGGTAACAGGGGACGGCAGTACGGCGGACGGCGAAGGCGGACCACAGAGACACAGAGACACAGAGAACGACGGGACGGAGGGTAACGGCTAACGGCGACGGCGCACGACAAGGCGAACTACAGAGACACAGAGAACGGCAGAGGCGAGGGGAACGGCGGACGGCGAGGCGAACCACGAAGACACTAAGACACAAAGAACGGCAGAGGCAAGGGTAAAGGCTGACGGCAACGGCGGACGGCAGGGCTGACGGTGGGTCAAAGGCGAACGGCGGGCACGGCGGAGGCAGAGGAACGGCGGGTCCGGCGAGCGAAGTCAGGGACGGGCCAAGTCCGGCTTCTGGTTCTCGTCTCCAGAAAGCGTTTGGACAGGAGCGTACTCAATGGAACTGGTCCACATTGTCGCGATCACCGCAGGAGTGGCGCTGGTGGTTGGGGTTGCGGAGGCGCAGAAAGGCGTGGCACTGATACCGCGCCAGGTGCTGTTCGGCAACCCCCAAAGGGCCCAGGGGCGCCTCAGCCCGGACGGCAAGCGGATGAGCTTCCTGGCCCCGGTCGAGGGGGTGCTGAATGTCTGGGTCGGCCCGGCCGGCAAGCCGAAAGCGGCCAAGCCGGTCACGAAGGACAAGAAGCGGGGCATCCGGGCGCACTTCTGGGCCTACACCAGCCAGCATATCATCTACCAGCAGGACAAGGACGGCGATGAGAACTGGCGGGTGTACAGTGTGGATCTGGAGACAGATGAATTGAAGGACCTGACCCCGCTCGAAGGCGTCCAGGCGCGGGTCCAGGAGGTCAGTCACCGGTTCCCGAGGGAGATCCTGGTGGGCCTGAATGACCGGAACGCTCAACTGCACGACATCCACCGGGTGAACATCGAGACCGGGGAGCGCGAGCTCGTGCTCGAGAACCCGGGCTTCGCCGGGATCATGACCGACGACCACTTCGTCCCCCGGTTGGGGATGACGTTCAGCCCCGAGGGTGGTCTGGTGGTTGTGCGGTTCAAGGCCGACGGCTCCTTCGAGCCCTTCGCGATGATTGGCCCGGAAGACGTCATGACGACCAACCCTCTCGGCTTCGACAAGACCGGAGAGATCCTGTACCTGCTGGACAGCCGAGGCCGCAACACGGCCGCTCTGGCGACGCTGAACCTGGAGACGATGGCCGCGGAGATCATCGCCGAGGACCAGCAGGTGGACATCGGCGGCGTGATGATGCACCCGACGGAGAAGACGTTGCAGGCCTACTCCACCACCTACGAGCGCGCGGAATGGCACCCGCTGGATGAGGATGTGGCCGAGGATCTGGCGGTTCTGAAAGGAGTCGCCGACGGCGACCCGGAGATCGCCAGCCGGACGCTCGACGACTCAGTGTGGCTGGTGACCTACACGGTTGACGACGGCTCGGGGCCCTACTACCTGTACGACCGAGCCACGAAGAAGGCGGAGTTCCTGTTCAGCGTTCAGCCCGCCCTCGACAGGGCACCGTTGGTGAACATGCACCCGGTAGTAATCGAGTCGCGGGATGGGCTGGATCTCGTGTCGTATCTCTCGCTTCCGCCGAAGAGGGACCCCGACGGCAACGCACGCCCGAAGGAGCCGGCGCCGCTGGTGCTGTGGGTGCATGGCGGCCCGTGGGCGCGGGATACGTGGGGCCTCCATACCGTCCACCAGTGGCTGGCCAACCGAGGCTATGGGGTGCTAAGCGTGAATTTCCGTGGCTCCACCGGCTTCGGCAAGGAGTTCGTCAACGCCGGGAACCGCGAGTGGGGCCGCAAGATGCACGATGACCTGATCGACGCGGTCAACTGGGCCGTCGAGGAGGGGATCGCCGATCCCAAGCGGGTGGCGATCAGCGGCGGGAGCTACGGCGGGTACGCGACGTTGGCAGGCATGACGATGACCCCGGATGTGTTCGCCTGCGGCGTCGACCTGGTGGGTCCGTCGAACCTGATTACTCTGCTGGAGAATGCCCCTGAGTACTGGATCCCCATCATGCCGCTCATGAAGGGCCGGGTCGGCGATCACACGACCGAGGAGGGGAAGGCGTTCCTGACGGAACGCTCGCCGCTCACCCATGTGGACGGAATCTCAAAGCCGCTCCTCATCGGGCAGGGCGCGAACGATCCGCGGGTCACTCAGCAGGAGTCGGACCAGATCGTGCAGGCGATGCGGGAGAAGAACATCCCGGTCACCTACGTCCTCTACTCGGACGAGGGGCACGGCTTTGGGCGGCCGGAGAACTCGATCTCGTTCTTTGCCGTGGCGGAAGCCTTCCTGGCGGAGCACCTCGGCGGGCGGTACGAGTCGATCGGCTCCGACTTCGAGGGCTCGAGCATCGAGGTGCCGGTCGGGGCGGAGGAAGTGCCCGGGCTGGAGGAGGCGGTAGGGCAGGTAACAGGTGTCAGGTAACGGGTAACAGGGAACGGCGGTACGGCGGACGGCGAGGCGAACCACGAAGACACGAAGACACTAAGAACGGCGGGAGAGAGGGGAACGGCTAACGGCGCAAGGCAACGGCTGACGGCGAACCACGGAGACATCGAGACACAGAGAACGGCGGGTGAGAAGGGAACGGCACACGGCCCGCGAGAACG
>CBFDAZ010000550.1:0-4417 GCA_965602825.1 uncultured bacterium | reverse complement strand
CGATCGGGGACCCGGTCAGGATGGTCGCAGACGACCTGCGGCAGCGGGCTGAAGCCGTTCCGATCCAGAGTCCGGCGCCCCTCTGTCCCCAGGAGGGCCTCCAGGAACGCCGCACCCGCCTGTGGGTTGATTGCACTGGTTGGGATCGTGCAGCCGTAGACGATCGGCGCGCCATGGAGCACTCGCTCCGGGTCCGAGAGCTTGACTTCGGCCTGTGCGTAGAAGTCTGCCTGGGTGGCGTCGGCGAAGTTGACCTCCGGCGCCAGCCGGACGTACGGCAGGTTGTGACCGTGCGCAACACTCCGGTAGATGAAGGCGTAGTCGGCGCGCGTTCCCACCAGCGGTACCAGGCCGATCACTGAAGGCCGGACCAGGTCATCGCTCGTTCGCTCCACGAGGACGGTCTCGAGATCCTGGCCGTTGAGTAGGTCGGCGTACTTGATGCTGGCCAGTTGGCACGCGAGGAGCGTCTGGTAGCCGACGGGAGCCAGGTTCTCATCGGCGCGGGCGACCTTCACGCCCGGGCGCAGGATGACCTCCGGCCAGTTGTCCGTGGTGATCTCGGCCGCAAACCGGCTGTTCTCACTGTAGCCGAGAACCAGTTCGTTCGTCGCGCAGCGGATGGTCCAATCTGCCCAGCCGGATCCCAGTATCCAGTCCACCACCCGGTAGTCAGCCACGAGCAGCACATCCGCGGTGCGCCCGTACTCGGCGATCTTCCGCGCCGCCTCCTGGCTGCCGCTGATCTCTGTCTGCACCCTCAACCCTTGCGTCTCTCGCAGGTGGTCGGCAAGATCGGCGAGAACCTGGTCGAGGCTGGCTGCGGCGAAGACGCTAACCTGTTGCGGAGCCGGGTGCCTGCGGCAGCCGGCAATTGAAGCCCCCAAGGCTGCCATGGCGCACACAACCTGTACGACGCCAATGGTCAGACCGGAGCCGGAGCCTGAACGGCGCATGCCGGGCATGATTGGGCGATCCTCACCTGTCGAGTTCCCGAAGCCGGGACGGCGAGCGACGACCCGCGCGCAGCGCATTTCGGCCCGGAGCGGGGATGCACCTCGTCTCCCCCGGTGGCGGGTCGGCCGAGGCCCGCGGGGCCGCTCAGTGTTCGTCCTGCCCCTCACCCTCTTCGCATGGGTCTGGCTTGGCGGCTGTAAGGGCTCTCCGGAGGCGGCCCGGACCTTCACTTCGTTGGCGGTTCCCGACGCTCGCGCGCCCGCTCTATCCCCCGACGGCAAGGCAGTCGCCTTCGCTCGGACCCAGGACGACAAGGGCGACGTCTGCGTGTTCGACATCGCGAGCCGGGCGGTCAGAGTGCTCGTCGCCGACGAGGAGTCGGAGGACTGTCCCGCCTGGTCGCCGGATGGCGGCACAATCGCCTTCCACAGCGACAAGGCGGGAAGCGTGGACGTTTACGTGGTACCTGCCGCAGGCGGCGAGGCCCAGAGGCTTACTCGCGCCCCAGGCTTCGATGGTTTCCCCGCCTGGAGTCCGGACGGCAGGCAGATCGCGTACCAGTCCGACGCGCTGGGACACATGGCGATCTGGCTCATGGAGGCGGATGGCGAAAGCAAGCTACCGCTGATTACTCAACCCGGCGATCACACAACTCCCACCTGGTCGCCGGACGGCAGGTCCATCGCCTTCGGAAGTCGCACGCACGGTGCGTCAGACATATGGGTGATGACCGCCGCCGGCACCAACTTGCGGCGCGTGACCTCAAGCGCGCAAGACGAATGGCGACCAGCCTGGTCCCCCGATGGCGGCCAGATCGCGTACGTGAAAGGTCGCGGCGAGGAGTCCGACATCTGGCTGATGAACGCGGACGGCACCGGACAGACGCGCTTGACCGCCGGCGACGCCCGCTACTACGACCCAAGTTGGTCGCCGGATGGCACGCGTCTGGCCGTCGAGCGGCTGCAGGATACTGAGGCCGCGATCGGTTGGTTGGCCCTGCACCCCACGGATCTTGATGCGCAATCGAAGGGCGCACACCCGTAGGGGCGCGAGAATCGCGCCCGCCGTTGCCACCCCACGTTCCTCCCACCACGCGCTGAAGGAAACCTCCGCCCTCCCGCGCAACGGTAATCTGCGAGTACCTGGGCGAGCCAGAGGTCAACCCTCTCCCAAATCACAGCCCCGATGTAGAGTAGTGGAGTTGCGGTGTCAAGGCAAAGTGGGAGCGTGCGGTCTGCATCCCCAGCGCTTCGCCCTCCACCCCCACCGGACATTTCTACTGTGCGCCAACCGGACAGTATCACTGTGCTCCGACACAACTGTGCTCCGACACTGGACTTCGGGCGCGACTTCTGCTATCATACTTCGGTTGTCTAACAACCCACACGACGTGGTGTGGCGCCCCGTCCCCTCCAAGAGGAGGGAGGTACGACGAAGTGCCGACGAGGCTTCGCCCCGGTCGAATCGCTCGTTGTCATCGCGATCCTCGCCATTCTGGCGGGGAGTTGAACTGCCGCCGGAGGGGCACCCTTCACCGCACAGCGGTTGGCTGACCCGCCCGCCGCCCGGGGCGGGATGCACATCACTCATGAGGAGGTCGAGGTCCATGCGTCCGCGTATCAGAGGTTTTACCCTGATCGAGTTGCTGGTCGTGATCGCGATCATCGCGATTCTCGCTGCCATTCTGTTTCCCGTGTTTGCGAGGGCGAAGGAGCAGGCGAAGAAGGCGAGCTGCATGTCGAACATGAAGCAGATCGGCCTGGCGATGATGATGTACGCCGGCGACTACGACGATGTCTTCATGCACAATGGCAACCCGAGGTGGTACCCCCAAGGCGAGCCCTATCCCTATCCTCACACCTGGTACTACGGCTGGGTGGCGCTGTATGAGCCTTACGTCAAGAACGCACAGCTTGCCGTGTGTCCGTCCGACAGTACCAAGGGTAATCCGGACGGCTGGCCCCCGCATCGAGGCGATCCACGCTCCTCTTATTCGGCGCGGCTGCAGTTCGTGCACTACCGCCCACAACTGGGGCAATATGCGTACCCGGCGCAGGTGATCGCATTCTACGAGACGTACACCTTTCACCAGCAGCCGTTGTCGAACTCCCGCAACGGCCCGCCCGCCAGCGGAGGCGGCGACGATTACATGGTCCTGTTCCTGGACGGGCATGTCAAGCTCATGAAGACGTCACAGAGGCGTAACGTCAACGACATCAACTGGTGCGGGGCTGATCAGACGGACTACTAGCGTGACCGCGGCGCCACGGCAGACGCCGACACGTACCGCAGAAGCACGCACAATAGCAGGAGGAGGTGCCGCCCATGCGCGGCCCAAAGGGCTTCACGCTCATCGAGTTGCTGGTCGTAATCGCCATTATCGCGATTCTCGCTGCCATCCTCTTCCCCGTCTTCGCGAGGGCCAAGGAGAAGGCCAAGGAGAGTTCGTGCCTGTCGAACTGCAAGCAGATCGGCTTGGCCTTCAAGATGTACAGCGCCGACTACGACGACCGGATGCTTGACGCCAAGATCAACGGCGCCAGCGGACCCGATTATGCGGCCTGGATTCCGATGATGCTCAACCTGGAGCGCACGTACAACAACGCCCCTAACAACTGGGGATGGCCGGTCCTCCTTGACCCCTACATGAAGAACCGGCAGATCACGATCTGTCCCTCCGACAGTGCGACGAACCGGCCCTCCTACTTCTGGCGCCACTGCGCCGACATTTCGGCCGTCTACGACCGGAACGAGTCAGACGTGCAATACTCGGCGGAGTACTACATCTTCCACGAGCAGTACGACTGGCACGGCGAGCACGTGGGCGTCTGGACGAACCAGGCGAACGCGACAAGAACCCGCTTCAATGTGGTGTACTTCGACGGGCACGCGAAGCTGTTCAGGCCGACCGCCTTTCGGAGCGACGGCGTCTATGACCCCAACTGGAGCTACGGTACTCCAGGCTGCACCTGGGACGTGCGTTGCGCGCGCGACTCGTAGAAGCACGGCGGTCCCCGGTCCCTCGGGGGCACGGGGGACGCAAGCCTTCGACGCACGAGGGCTTGAGGGCAAAGACTACGGAGACTCAGCGGCGAGCTCGAGCGGCAACGCTTCCGGCGATGGGCGTCAGGGAGTACGTGCGCTTCGTATCGGTGCTCGCCGCTGGGCAGTGACGCCTGGTCGGGGCCCCAATACCGGTGTGCAGGAAAGCTACATCCGCGCCGAGACCCTCGTAGCGCGAACTCGAAGTCTCCCTCCGCCAGCCCATGCAGATGCGACCCCGGCAGCAGCGCGCTTGCCTGCGCCGTCCACCCCACCAACAACGGCAGAGCCGGCCCCCGGAGCGTTCCTCCAACCCGGTCTATCCACGACGAACGTCGCGAGTAACACGCTCTTTTGAAAACAGGGGTATCCAGTTGACTCAGGTAGCCGCGAAACGCGGTCCTGAAGTGTTACGCAG
>CBFDAZ010000549.1:0-4421 GCA_965602825.1 uncultured bacterium | reverse complement strand
GGTTGTCGGCCTTGACGTTGCCTGGGACCGCCGGCGTCCCGCCGGCCGCGGTGGCCGTCGTTGCGTATGTCGAAGCGCCCGATCCGACGCCCTGGAACCGTCCGCGCCCGCGGCTCTTGTGACCCCGGACGCGCCGATCGCGTCTCCAGACCCGACCAGTTCGTGTCGGTTGAGGCTATGAAACCTCCTCTGGGCAGCCTCCATGCCGCAGCCCGGCCCCAGTCCACCAGGCTGCTGGCTCTACGCCTGCGCCACGCGCGAGGCCCTGGCGCAAGATCGGTGACAACACCGTCGGCCCCGAAGGCGACCAAGCGCGGGTCGAGCGGAGCTTGGGGCGCTGACGGGGATGTGGGAGCAGGCGGAGAAGTAGACGGATACGCGGCAGCGTCGCTCACACCCGCCTTGAAGCAGGTTCGCGGAGTGCTTCCGCCGAAACGCGGCCCTGGACCGTTGGTGATCCGGTCCGCCGCCGGCGGTGGACCGCTCAGCATAGATGGTCGCACGAGCGACCAATCGAGGCGAGAACCATGGCGCGACGGATGGCAGCGCAGGTTGCGATGTTCCTGATTGCGGGTTGGGCCTGGGGCGACACGTTCAAGGTCACGACGACGGCGAGCGGGGGAACGGGCAGTCTCCGGTGGGCCATCGCGGGGGCGAATAGCCATGCCGGCCCTGACAGGATCGTCTTCGCCGCCGCACTCATGGGCAAGTGGATCCTCCCCAATAAGCCACTGCCGGCGATCACCGACGCCTACACGAGGGTTCTGGGTGACCGCAATGACGACGGCCTGCCCGATATCGTCTTGTCCGGGGCGAAGGCAGGCCCCGGGGACGGCCTAGCGATCAAGGCTGACAGTTGCGAGATCGAGGGCCTGGCAATCGTCCGCTTTCAGGGGAATGGCATCTCGCTGTGGCGGGCCGACAGCTGCGTCATCCGCTATTGCCACGTCGGTGTGAACCGGCCTGGGACGAAGATCATGCGAAATGGGGAGCACCAGATAAAGCTGTGGAGGTCGAACGACAACACGATTGGCCGAGAGAGTGTGGGCGGCCGCAACGTCATCGCTGCCGGCAGCGTGACTGGGATGCGGTCCGGTATCTACATCGCAAACAGCTCGGGGAACCGCATCAAGAACAACAACATCGGAGTCACCCGGGACGGGACGGCTGCCCTGAGCGGTACGAAGGAGTCCGGTGTGGGCATCACCTTGACCACGAGAGTGCCGGTCGTGCCCTCAGACTTGGGGGGCGACCTGCCGCGCGATGTCCTCTGGACCGGCAACAATCTGATCGGGGGGAGAGAAGGCGACCGCAACGTCATCGGCGGGATGAGGATCGGCATCGATATCCGCCAGGCACACGACAACCTCGTCAGCGCCAACTACCTGGGCGTCGCCCGCGACGGCACCACCCCCGTGGCAATCGGGCACCACGCACTACGAATCCACCAGGGCTCACAGGGCAACCGGGTCGGCCCGCAGCGCGGGTATCCGGAGCGGCGCAACGTAATCTCGTCCAACAGCGTGGGCGTGCACATCCAGAACGAGGGCACGGACGGGAACACGGTCGATGGCAACTACTTCGGCTGGAACGCTCCAGGTACCGGCACGCTCCCGATGCACCACGGCATCATCTGCGTGAACGACGCAGGCAACCAGACCATCAGCGGAAACACCTTCGGCGGGGAGTTCCAATACGGAGAGGTGATAGGCATCTACCTGTCAGCGGCCGGAGCAACACCTCGCGTCGAGGGCAATCGGTTCCTCCGGTCCGCGGACTGGGGCATGTACGTCATTGGAGCCGGGGCGAACGTCGTGGGGAACCGCTTCACGAGAAACCAAGTCGGCATCAACTGCTGGGATGTCCCGAGTGCTCTGAGGGTCCGGCGCAATTCCTTCTCAGGCTGCGAGACGGCCGTGAACCTCGACGGCGAGAGCTGGCCCAACCTCGGCGTCGCGTCCGGCGATGCCGGGCTGAACCGCTTCTACTTCGGCAACCAGTGGTACATACGGAACCTCACCGACAACACCATCCTCGCCGAGGGCAACCGCTTCCCGGGCGGACTCCTCGATCCGCAGGTGAAGATCTGGGACCGCAAGGACGACCAGAACCTCGGGGTGGTCGATATCTACCCCGTGGGTTCCTCCCTTCCCACGCCGCTATCTTCCGCCGCCCTGGCAGTCAGCGGGACGAGGGCGGCGGCCACGGGTGTCGGCGCGGAGATCGCCTTCACGCTCTCCGCGCAGGCCGAGGTGACCGCCTCGGTACTCAACATCGCCGGCCGGCCGGTGGCGACGATCTGTCGGGGGAGGGAGTGCGAGGCCGGGACCCATCGGCTGTTGTGGAACGCCTGCGCCGACAGTGGCCTGAAGGTGCCCAGCGGGCGCTATGTCGTGCAGGTCCGCGCTAGGGGCGCGGAGGGCGCTGAAGCAACAGCTCTGACGACCATCCTCGTCGGGCCGTAGGCGGACGGTTAGCGGAGGGCACAGGCTCCGGCTGCCCTGGCAGAGGCTGCACGGCCCCACTCCTGCGACGGTACCGACCATGGCTCGGCGAGTCCTGATAGGGGAATGAGGAGGGCGTGCCCGCATCCACCGCATCCACAACGTCTCCTCCACGCCTGCCAGTCTAGCCAGTGCCCTCCTCAAGCAGCTTCCGGATCGCCCGGAGTTCGGCCAGCCGTCTGCTCCGTCGCCTACGGTCTCGGTCGAGGCACGCGGGGCCCGGGCCTGGGCCGCGGGCGATGGGGGGGCTTCGGTCTGGGAGCCGGCGCGATCTGCGGCTCGCCGGGCTGCGTCGATCCCGGAGTCGGTATCACCGCCTCCATCGGTGCGGCAGTCGTTGTGGTACCAGGATAGAGCCCGAACATGTCGTTCAGGAACTCGTACTTGTCCTCCGCCTTGTCCTCCAGTTCATCAGGATCGGTGAAGTAGTACGCGAACGACTCCGCCCAGTCTTCGCTCGCCTCCTCCTCGGCATAGCTGGATACGAACTCGGCGTCCTCGTCGTGGCTGCTGCCGCTCCAGCCGGATAGCGCCTTGAAGGCGCTCCACTCGCTTGACGACAGGGCCGGCGAGTTCTTGTAGGCGTGACCGGTCTCGTGAGCGATTATCTGAACCCACTCGTACTCCAGCTCGTCCTCGTCACGCAGCCAGTTGAGGTCGAACAGATAGATCGCGACTGACGTGCTTCCGGTGGCGATGTGCTGCATTGACTCCGTGTCCGTCACCTCTTTGCGCCGGTACTTGATCTTGCCCCCCGTACCGTGCCACATGTCCAGCACCTTCTCAGGCAGGAGACCAAGGGCCGAGCGCAGGTGGTGGAGCTCGCTCCGCATCCACTTCCGGCCCCAGTCCGCGACCTCGACGCCGAAGTCGTCCTCGATCTCCTCCATCGCCTCCTCTCTGCTGTTCTCGTAGTTGCTCTCTGAGACGCTGGGCGAATCTTCATTGGTATCGCTGCCGTCCTCGCCCAACAGAACATCGTGCCCGTCATCTCCCCGCAGGCTGTCGTTGCCACTCCCGCCGCGGATGACGTCGTCCCCCGGTCCGCCGCGGATGTGGTCCGCGCCCGCCTCTCCGAACAGCTTGTCGTTGCCGTCGTCGCCCCAGATCGTGTCCTCACCGTCCCCGCCATCGATCAGGTCGTTGCCCACACCGCCCCGAAGCGTATCCTCCGCGCCGTTGCCGTAGATGATGTCGTTGCCGGGGCCACCCTCAATCTGGTCCTTGTGCTCGCAGCCCTTCAGCCAGTCATTGCCGTTCCCGCCTCTGATCTCGTCGCCACCCGTTCCGCCGATGATGATGTCCTGTCCGGGGCCGCCCTGGATCACGTCCTCACCGGCCTCGCCATACACGATGAACCCGTCGCCACCCCAGTCGTCTGAGATCGTTATCTCGTCATCCCCGGCGCCCGCCTTGATCTCCCACTCCCACGGACTGACCGGCATGTCGTACTCCTCGGTGTCGCCGTTGATTCTGACCGACGCGACCCGCAGGCTGCCCCCGCCTGACTTGATGCTGATCACCTCGATGGTGTCGCCGGAGCTGGTGCCCTTGATGGGGAATGGCTCGCCCGCGAAGGCGCTGTGTGTCAGCGCCAAGACGCTCGCCAACGCGACACCTGCCGTCGAAGCTACGGTGCCTCTACAAGCTCCCCTCGACATCGTGGGTCGCTCCCTTCGCCTACGCTTGCTGCGGATGGCCTGTCTCCCGCTGAGGTCCTGGTCGTCGTGCGTGTCCGGGGATTCTGCTTCACACTACCCCCTGTCGTAGGAAAGGAAACCGGGTGTGTGACAGGTCACACGGCCCCGCATGGCGGCAAGGACAGTGGCCGGCTACCGTTTCGAGACGAACTCCGCCAACTCCTCGACGCGCTCTTCCCAGTGATCCCGGATCTTGAGGTATGGCCCCGTTGACTTC
>CBFDAZ010000548.1:0-4421 GCA_965602825.1 uncultured bacterium | reverse complement strand
CTGTTGGTGAGCCCGTCGAAGGTGGCCCCGGAGGCTGAGACGTACAGGTAGACTCCGGCAACGCTGGCTGGGTCCCAGAGACGCACATTGACCGCGTCGTCGTTCCAGACGGGGGCATCGCGCCCCTGTGTCGCCATGGTCCAGGGCAGAGGTTGCCCGCCGTTCGTGTGCGCCTCCCGCTTGAAGCCAACATAGAGCCGATCATTGTCGCTACGCAGGTACGCCACGGCGTTCGGGTCCCGCGCCTGCGTGTCAGTGGTGAAGACCAGGGCGGACCGGCCGTCCCAGCACTCGTCATCCAGGCGGCCATCGATGCTCGGCGGTTGTTCGCAGGCAATCGCCGCGGCGGGCCTGTCGAGCATCAGGTCCAGCTCCATGTGCCCCGGCGCTTGCGCTGCGGAGGTGTAGAGCCACGGAGTGTCCGTTCCCTTGATACGGAGGTCGTCGGCGTTGCGTCGTTGGTATTCGACCGAGCTCTGTGTCACGATGGGCAGGAGCAGCGTGCCGGGCCGGAACGGGCGCGGGAACCCCAGCCAGAGGTCTCCGTCGCGATCGCGCTGGTCGCCAACGGCGCCGAAGTTGACCGCGAGGTGGCGGATTCTGGCTCTCGGTTTCTGGGGCTCGGCCGAGTAGAGCGACCAGTTCTCGTTCCGGTCATCCGGCGCCAACGCGAGAGAGGTGTGGAAGTTGTAGGGGCAGGTGCAACTGCTGGCACCCTCGGGCATCACCACCAGCCCGCCGGCCGGGATCATGTTGATCCAGCAGCTCGACCGGACTTGACCCAGCCAGTGTGCGCCGCTATCGCCGGCCAGATCACAGAAACCCGAGGCGCCCGCCCGGTAGAACAGCGTGCTCGGGCAACCCGACAGCGTGCCGCAGCCGCCCTTGGCCTGGAGCAGCCAGCGCTCTTGCTCGCCGGTGATGGGGAAGGTGCGCGTCTTCCATTCACCTGTCCGCAGGTCGAACGCCCGGGGGTAGAGGTAGATCGTGTCCCCGATGATCACCGGCTCGGGTTGGCCGGGCAGCCTGCTGCTCCACAGCAGCGTGCCGTCGGCAGTCGAGTACGCGGATGATGTCGGCCCACCGGTGACGAGCAACACGTCGCTACTCTGCCAGAGCAAGGTCCCCTTGAGCTCCTCGCTCGTCTCCCAGGCCAACTCGCCCGTTGCCAGGTCGAGAGCCTTCAGCGTCGCTGCAACCGCTGCTTCCTCTCCCCGGCGCTTGATCCGTTCGACCTCGGCCTTGCTGGTTCGGTCGATCAGGTAGACTTGGCCGTGGGCGATGGAGATGGCGTTCGGCGAGACAGCCTGATCCGCCGTGTAGAGCCAGGCGACAGTGCCATCGTCCTTCCTCAGGCCGAACACATACTTCGATTCCGGGTAGGCTTCAGGCCACCAACTCCAGGAGAAGTTGGGCACACCGATGCTCCCCAACACCAGATCATCCGTGACCGCGAGGAACTCCCACTGGACCTCATTCTCCACCGGCCGGGCCTTCGTCTGGCCTCCCCTCGCGGTGTCTATCACGTTCTCCAGGACCGGTGCCTCGGCAGCCTCGGGGGGCGGCTCGTAGGTCTGCGAGGTCCGGCCCGTCTCGGCGTCCACGCGCAGGCATTCGGTGCCCTGCAGGGCGTAGACGTACGCACCGTCGGTCACGATGTTCCCGCCCCGGTATCGTGCGGCGTAGCGCCCAACGTCCGGCAGCTCGCGAGACCACAGCTCTCGCCCATTGTAGGCATTCACCGCTATCAGGTGGTGCTCTCCGGCCACGAACAACCGTCCATCGGCCACCAGCGGTGTCGGGGAGCGCCAGTGACGACTGACCATGCGCGCGGGGCCCGGCTCCCCGAACCACAGCACTCTCAGTGGCATACGCACCAGGCGGTCGTCCGAGGCCCCCGAGCGCCCGGTGTCAGCATACGGATGGGTCCACTCCCCCGCACCGGGCAGTTCACCGCGCGCGATCGTCACTGCGTCCTTGTCGGCGCGAATCTCGCCCGCCGGAACGCCTCCACGCCTTAGCCAACCCGACAGGTCGGACATCGCGCCCGCTGTCGGCGCCTTCGGGCCGAGGTACGCGACGCCGCCATAGGGTCTGGTGACTCGGTACAGTTCTCTGGCAGGGCAACGGTCGATCGCGCCCGTCAGTTCGTCATCGATTACGATCAGGTCCGCGAGGTAGTCGGCGTAGGGCAGTCGGCTCAGAGGACCCTCGTGGACCGTCACGCGCGTGCCGTAGAGCCCGCCGGTGGCGAGTAACCGCCGAGCAGCGGCGACCTTCTGGGGATTGGGTTCGAGGCAGTAGACGACGAGGTCGGACTGCCGGGCAAGCTCGTACGGCAGCCGCCCGTCGCCGACGCCGAGCATGAGGCAGTAGCCGGCCTTGCTCCCGCCTTCACGCAAGATGACCCGTGCCTTCCGCTCGATGTCCTGTGAGATCTCGGGCGCCGCGGGTTCCGGTGCAACGTCCGCTGGGCTTGCCACCTCGTTCGGCCCGAAGCAGACGATCTGTCCGGTGGACGTGCTGACCATCAGCCGGCCGTCGGCAATGGCGAGGCCTCGCGCCTGCCCCTCTATGGACGCGTTCCAGATCACTTCGCCGCTGTCTGCGTGAATTGCGGTCACGCTTCCCCGACCGCCCGCAACGAGCGCATCGCCCGCGAGGATCAGGACGTAGGTGCGCCCGAGGGGCGTCTCCCATTCCACCGGACGGGGGTAGATGGGCACGACCTTGGAGGTGAACCACGGGAAGGGCGAGCCCGTCACGAACATGCCCCCGCCGGCGTGCTCCTTCGGAATCTCCGGGTCGCGCTTGCCGCTGGCGTAGAACTCGCCGGCCCGCTGCCGGAGCGTGTCCATCTTAATCGCGCCAATCGTGCCGTCACCCGTTGCGAACATCGTGTCGCCACGGATGATGACTCGGTGCTTCCCCACGAGCGCCAGCTTCTGCTCACCGGTGCGGCAGTCCCAGGCGATGAGGCCTTCGCCGGGGCAGGGCTCGGCTTCCCCGAGGGACACGTGGCGGTCGGCCTGAATCGGCCGCCGCTCGCCGAAGACGAGACCGTCGGCCGCGAGGATCCACGACCCGCCGGCGTGGTGGAGCTTGGTGGAGGCGTTCTGACAGAAGAGGAGCTCCCCGGTCGTCGCGTCAAAGCCCGCCGGCTCGGCCCGGCCGTTCGGGATGAGCAGCGTGTCCTCCCACAACGCCATGTAGCCCTGGGGCGCCACCCCGGCAAGGCCCTCCATCGCGCTGTGCGGCAGGCCCATGTAGATGTGGTTGGCCGTGTCATTCTTCCAGACTACCGATCCATCGTCGGCGCGGAGAGCGTAGACGTACACGCCATCGGACGACCACATGCCGGCCGTGAAGTAGACGATGTCATTGTCCACCAGCACGCCCGAGCGCGCCGGCCAGCGGGAGACCAACTGCTCGTTCCCCATCAGCCGCTCGTCCCGAGGGCCACCACGGAACCGCCAGAGCAGTTCGCCGGTCCCGGCGTCGAGGCAGTACGCGCAGCCGTCGTCGGATCCAACGTAGACGCGACCACCTGACACGGCCGGGGCGAAGCGGACCGGGCCCTCGGTGAAGAAGCTCCAACGCTCCCGTCCGGTGGCAAGATCAAGAGCGTAGACCTTGTGATCCGCCGATGAACCGAAGAAGATGAGGCCGTCTGCGATCGCCACCTGGTATGCGTAGTCAAAGGGCATCCGGTGCATTTCCTTCCCGGGCTCGGGCCAGGCCGGACGCGGCGGATGCATCGGCGTGTAGGTCCATTGTAGGTGCAGAGGCGGCGCCACGCTCTCCGGGGCGATGCCGCTGCGCGCGTTGTCGTACTGGTGGGTCGACCATGCTGCCTCAGCCACACCTCCTGCCAGGAGGACGATGACGATTGCGTGGATCACGGCGAGACGTAGGCGCGGACGGCTGGGACGTCCGCCGGACTGTTGCGGTGCCATGGATGACTCCCCTTCCATGCTCATATCGCTGCTGAAGCCGCTCCGGACCTTAGTCATCTGGCCGTGCTGGACCTGCCCGCCCCGGTGTCTGCGGGTCTGCCCTACTCCTGGCTCCGGCATGCCGCCTGACCATGTTCGAGAGCCACGAGGGTTCGCCGGCGATGCAGCGAACTGCGTTACCGACACGGCAGTGCATCCGACGGCCGATGCGGGAGCGCCGAGCGGATAGGGGCTATGCCGGATGCGGGAGACCATGGTCACTGCGGCTCTGTTGTTGGCGTCCGTCGGGGCCTCCGCACAGGAGGTCGTGCCGCCCGTTCGGCCGTCAGAGGTCGCCGAGCGGATGGGGCCGCCGTACTACTCGGGAGCCATCCTGCCGACACCCCAGACAGTCGAATACCGGGCCGACACGATGGAGCTGGTCGACGGGCCGGGAGGCGAGTGGCGCTGCCGGATCGAGATCGA
>CBFDAZ010000547.1:0-4422 GCA_965602825.1 uncultured bacterium | reverse complement strand
GTTCGTGGGCATCCCGGCGGAGTACTTCGTCGAGCTGCAGCTCGACATCAAGGCCCGGTCGCCCTTCACGCGCACCTTCGTGGCGGAGTTGGCGAATGGCTGGGTCGGATACGTCCCGACCCGCAAGGCCTTCGAGGAGAACCTGAAGGACGTCCCCGCAGAGCGCATGGAGAGCTTCGACCACAAGGGCTACGAAGTGCGCTCCGCTCTGGCGATGGGCTTTGAGCCCGGCATCGGCGAGTTGATGGCGGACGCGGCCGTCAAGCTCCTTGCCCGTCTGCACGCGGAGACGCCAGGATAGGCAGACGGGCGAAAGCCCGGTCGGGCTCGGCCTCTCGGATCGCCTCAGGCAAGCGTGATCTCAGTGCTCTCGGGACTGGTGTAGCTGACCGTCCCGCCCAGCTTCTCGATGAGCGGTCTGAGAGGGACCAGTACGCGTTCGATGCCGATCCACTCGCTCCAACGGCAGCCGTCCTCGTGGGTGAGAAGCGAGTAGGGAGCCACCGCGAGGGCGAAGGGCTTCCCGTCAGCCGTCGCGTCGGTTGAGTCGACTGCCAGCGTGACCGTGTGGCCGTTGTGGGCTATCGTGATGTTACCGGCACCCGCATCGTGGCTGTAGTCGGCGTCCAGGAACCTCCCCAGCTCCCTCGCATCCACCAGAAGCTGCCCGTGCTCGGCCCTCATCCAGGGCTCGTCCTTGTCGAGATCGTGCGCGCTCTTCCCATTCCACCGGAGCCCGGTGCAACGCTGGTAATCGGGGCAGTGGACGTGCGTCTGGTCGGTCTGGCGGTCGTAGTGCACGGACCCGCCGAGCGCCTCGACGAAGGGCCGGAGGGGGATCATCAGCCGCTCATCGTGGACGTAGGGTGGGGCAGGTAGTTGCCAGGACGACCCATCCGCCAGGGCCCGCCTTGAGCCGACCTTCAATCGGAAGCTGTGGAGCCCTTTGGTGATCGTCGCGGTGCCCGTTCGCGCATCATACTCGACCCAGTCCGCGACGGGCCAGTCCCATCGGGCGGGGATGAACACGCGGCCGTTCCTGAGCTCGGCGTACGAGTGCGGCACCTGACAAGGGACTGCCCCGTTCCACCGCAAGCCGGTGTAGAAGCCATAGAACCCGATGTAGACGCTCCACGGTGCGTCGTCCTCGCCCGGTTCGACATCCCGGAAGGTCCAGCGCATGGTGCTGCCTTCCCGCTCGTGTGGCTCGGGGCGGACTTCGCTGACCGTCTTTCCGGTGAATTCATGCAGGCGGACGGTCACTTGCATGAGGCCAATGGGGCCCCGCCACGAAGCGCCCGTGTACATCGGGTAGTAGAAGCAGTTGTCACCGGCCACCGAGCCGCCGTACTCGGCCTGGTAGGTGTCCCGGACGAGGCGGGTCTGCCCCGCTGCGAAGTGGACCTGCTTGGTGTGCCAGGCCGTTCGGTCGCCATCCCTGCCGCTTCCTGCCCGCCAAACCGTCTCCACGCGGTCACCGTCTACCCACGAACGGAAGTGGCGGAGCCGGCCGCCCGGGGCCGGGGCGGCTGCGGCTTCGGTCTCGGGGAATCCCATCAGAACGGTCTGGGCGGGTCCGGTGTTCTCGAACACGAAGTTGCACTCCACCCACGCAGTCTCGGGAGTCATATCCGCGTCTACCCGCGCGGAGCGCATGATGATCTCCGCCTTTTCGTCGTCGAGCAGAGACACGACGCCGCTGTGGACGCCCAACCAGCCGTCATCAGCTCTCGCTGGGGCGCGCTCGGTACCTATGAGACATGCCATCAGGGCTGCCGCCAAGATGGCCGATGGGCAGGCGGTGGCCAGGCGCGATCTGCATCTGTTCATGCCGTACCTCCGTTGGACATCACCAACAACACTAACGCACTCGTCTCCTACTGGGTTCGCGGTGGACGTATCCCATCCCGACGAGGTCCGCCAGCGCGACGGACGAACTACACAGGAACTCCGGCGCGCTCAAGCCAGAGCAACTTGCACCGGTGTAAGTGGCCGAAGGCCGAACATCGTCCGGTTGATGGTGGACCATCAGATTTGTCTCTACCACATCAGCCGCTCGGGTCCCTGGTCGGAGTTGGCGACGCCCGGGTGCTTCCGCCGCGGTGCGGGCCTGCAGCCACCTGCGAGGGAGTTGAGGCGGCAATGGATGGGATAGCCATGGGACGGCGAACAGGATCGTGCGCGACCGGCCTGCTGGTGGCGTTGCTGATGGGCCAGCAGATCGTCGCCGCGCCCACGGAGAAGAAGCTGATCGCCACGGGCTGGGACATGGCCACTCCCGCGCGACTGCGTGAGAACCTGGAGCTGATGGAGCAGCGACCGTTCCACGGCGTCGTGATCCGGTTTGCGGACCGGTCAGGCCATTCGCTGTCGTATGCCTTCAACGCGGAGGTCTGGGAGGACGAGTGGATCGAGGAGATCACCGCCGACCTGAAGGCCTGCCATTTGACACGTTTCACCGACAACTTCCTGCTCCTGAACGCCAATCCGGGGGACGTGGACTGGTTCGATGACGCGGGCTGGGCGGTCATTGTCGCCCACTGGCGCACGGCGGCGCGCGCCGCCCGGGAAGGCGGCCTCACGGGCATTCTGTTCGACCCCGAACCATACCGGAAGCCGTATCGCCAGTTCGACTACTCGGCACAGGCGCAACGGGCGGAGCACGGGCTCAATGAGTACGTGGAGAAGGCTCGGCAGCGAGGGCGGGAGGTCATGGCGGCCGTTGCCGAGGAGTACCCCGCGTTGACGCTGTTCTGCTACTTCATGCACTCGGTCAATGCTAACTCCGCCGACCGCCGCAACCCGCGCGACGCGGTTGCCGGGGGCCGATACGGCCTCTACCCGGCCTTCATTGACGGCTGGCTCGATGTGGCGCCACCGACGATGACGTTCGTGGACGGCTGCGAGTCGGCGTACCGCTTCAACAGAGAAACGCAGTACCTCACGGACGCCACGCGCATCAAGGGGATCTGCCAGCGCCTCGTTGCCCCTGAGAACCGCTACAAGTACCGGGGCCAGGTCCAGGTGGGCTTCGGCGTGTATCTGGATGCGTACGTCAACCCGCCGGATTCCCCCTGGTACATCGACCCGATGGGCCAGCCGGTGGCTGACCGGCTGCGGACGAACGTCGAGACAGCCCTACGCGTTGCCGACGAGTACATCTGGGTCTACGGCGAGAAGTACCGCTGGTGGCCCACGGCCAATCAGCGCGTCAACGCGGAGAGCTGGCCGGAGGCGCTGCCGGGGATCGAGGAGGCCTTGCGGTTCGCCGGGGATCCACTGGAATATGCGCGGGCGTTCGCGGCCTCTCAGGGCGACCGCCAGGCGAACTTGCTGAAGAACGCCGGCTTCTCGGACGAGACGATCACCGATGACGCGGGAAACCAGATCACGTGGCAGGAAGGCCGTCCGCCGGTGGGCTGGGGGTTCTGGCAGCGCGAGGATTCCTCCGGCGAAGCAGCCTGGGATCGCCAGGTCGGAGCTACGGCGTCGGGCTCAGCGCGGCTGTCGGGTGTGCTTGACGGCTGCTTCACCCAGGCGACCTCCGCGTCCCCCGGCGAGCGCTACGCGTTCTTCGGCAAGGTACGGCTCGGGGGCCGCGGCGAATGCCTGGTGCGCATCCGGTGGCAGACGGAGGAGGGGAAGTGGTACGCCTCCTCCCTGGACCGGCTGCTGGACGCAGGCGACGCGGATGAAGACGGTTGGCGTGAGATCGCCGGCGTAGCAACGGTGCCCGAGGGCGCCGGCAAGATCGTCGTGCTGCTGATCGCTCGCGGGCAGGAGTTAGCCGACGAACAGGCGTGGTTCGACGACGTGAGGTTGTTGAAGCTGGAGTAGGACCGGCGAGCGCGGAGACGGGTGCGGCCGTCCGTGCCTGCCGACACAGAAGCCGTCTCATGGCGGAGGCATCCCATGGCAGTCACACCGCCGAGGAAGAGAGTCCTGTTCCTGCCCGTCATTCGGGGCAATTACGACCCCGAGATGACCCGGGCCTTCGGCGCCACCGTACAGGAGGTCGCGGAGGGGCTTCAGATCGACGGCATCTTCCCCCCCCACGATGTCGGCGACGGAGGACTGATCCGGACTGATGCTGACCTTCGAAGCTACTGGGACGCGTGGCGGGGGGAGTTGGCGGACATCAAGGCCCTGGTCGCCTTCAGTGCGGATTTCATGCAGGAGCGGCGCGTTATGGACGCCGCGCGCTTGCTGCCGGAGGATGTGCCGCTCTTCCTGCTGGTGGCCAACGACGATCCGCGCGCTGTGGTGCAGGGCAAATTCGGCGACTCCCTCTGTGGCTCGCTCTCCGTCCACCATGACGTGCGCCTGCTGGGGCGGGAGTTGCTTCGCGCGGGCCGGGTCGATCCCGCCGACCGCGAGTGGCTGACGGAGGCCCTGGCGCGGTACAAGAGGATCATCGACGGC
>CBFDAZ010000546.1:0-4423 GCA_965602825.1 uncultured bacterium | reverse complement strand
CCGCGACCTGCGGGCTCTCGCCGCCCATGAAGTTCCAGTCGGGCGTGCAGCTCCACCGGCTGCGGACGCGCCAGTCCCCGGTCTGGATTACCCAGTCGGCCGGAGCGCGGGAGAAGGTGTAGTCGTACACACGGGGAGATTCGACCTGAATCTGCTGGCGGTCGACTGCGAGATTGCCCTCGACCGAGAGGGCCACGGCGTGGTGCGGCAGAGGGTCATCGATCGGGCGCTCGGGCGCCAGTCGTTGGAGGGCCTTCCTCGCCAACGAATGGTTCCCGGAGATCGACAGCACAGCCCGGTAGGCCTCCTCCGCCTCTCCGAGTCTGCCGCTGCGCTCCCAGGCCTGTCCGAGCCAGTAGTGCGCATCGGCCCAGCGAGGCTTGGCGGCGGTCGCCGCCCGCAGGGCCTCCTGGGCCAGCGAATAGTGCCCCGCGCCCAGCGCGGCGCGGCCGAGCCAGAACACCACACCAACATCATCGGGCTTCTCCGCGCGGAGTTCCTGGAGCAGTGCCTCGGCCCCCGCGAACTGCCCGCTCTCGACCAGGCGGCGCGCCTCGGCAACCGAGGCGGGCCTCGCCAAGGCTGGTGCCCCTGCGAGCACCAGCGCAGCCCCTGCGAAGACCAGGGATCCGAACACGATGCCGTTCAGCCGGCGAGCCAGCCTCGGACGGCTACTGCTCTCCCGCTTGTGAAGCTGTATGAGGATCATCTGCGACCTGGGTAGTGGTTTCCTCTGGCTGGTCAGGCGCTGCCTCGCGCTGACCGGTTTCGCGAACGGACACGACAAGCTCATCGTCCACGTAGACGACCACGAAAGTCCCCCGCCGGCCAAAACGCACCTGGCAGGCTCCGGACTCGGACACGACCTCCGCCTGCCTCAGCGCCTCGCCGCCGCGAAGCAGCTCCAGGGCCAGCTTCGGGGAGTTGGCCTGGGTGCTCAGCACCAGGTCGTAGCCGCTGGCGGGAGCTGTCTGGTCTCCCTCAATCGTGACGGTCACCTTGCCCTCCGCGGCGACTACGTTCGCCAGCGGGAAGGTGACATCGACCGGGCCGAAGTACTCGCCCTTGTTCCAGTTCATACCGACTTTCTGGGGCCGATGGGCCTCGTCATCGACACTGAACCACGCTTCGGCCGGGTTGGCGAACTGCTCCTTCATCTCAGTGTCGCTTTCCATGGTCTCCGGCAAGCGTGCCGGAACGTACCCCGGCGGGAACTCGACTCTGACATTATCGAAGGCCGGCCGGCTGCCCCGCGCCGCCCACACCCCAACCTTCCCGCACGAGTCCGGAGGGACGAGCGCCTCCACCGCGCGGCTGCCGTCAACGGACACGTAAGCGTGATCCCTGCCGGCGCGAAGCACGGCCGTGTGCCAGTCCTTAAGCGTGAGATCAAGCGGCGCCCGATCGACGACCTCCTCCTCCCCCTCCTTGACCCGCACCAGCTCCTGATGAGCCGTGCCACCCGGCTGCCAGCGCCAGAGCCAGTAGTCATCGGAACTCCGCCAGTAGAAGCACAATCCGAATGCGCCGCCTCGGCTCGGCCGGAAGTCAACCTGGTACTCGTAGTCGGCCCAGGTGGCCCGGCCGGCCACAGCCAGGGCCGGCGCTCGGGCGGCAGTCGTCAAGAAGCAGGCCCCGGGCTCACCACCAGCCTCGACCTGCCAATCCCCCTCCACCAGCTCCCAGCGGGCCAGACCATCGAGGTCGAAACCGTCCCTGAGCCCCTTTGCCTCGCGGACCTCGGCGTCATCGAAGTAGACGGTTTCGCAGTCCGCCGCCAGCAGCCCAATCAGGCCCCCGCAGAAGGTGCCATCAGTGATCTCGAATGCCGGGTTGCCATCGACCGCGGCCTCGATGCTTGGCCCTCCCATCGTCACGCTGAGTCGATACCACTGCCCGGGCGGAACGGTGAACGGCTTCGAGGCCAGAATCTCGGGGGTGCCCTCTACGACCTTGATCAGCTCCACAGAAGGGTGGCCCTGGGACTCGGGGCCGCCAAAGTCCATCACGAAGGCGTAGTAGCTGGAGTCGTCCTGCGCTCTGAAAGCCAGCCCTGCCTGTCCGTGCTCGACGACCCGGATGGAAACTGCACACCGGTAATCGTCCCAGAAGTCGGCACCCGCCGTGACGAGGGCGAGGGAGTCCGGATGCGCGGCGAAGGCGAACGAATTCGCCGCCTTGGGCACGAACTCCAGGTTGTCCACCAGGGCCGTGTTCTCCCACGCGCCGGCGGCCACTTGCCATTCCCCGAAGGACTCCTGCTGCCCCCGCATGAAGTCGTCGTCAAAGTGCGGTGGTGCATACGGCTGGTAGTACAGGTTCTCCTCATCGACAATGCCGGGCGGAGCCGAGATGCTCAGCTTCCCGGGCCCCGCCTCTTCCCACACGGTCAGCACGCAGCGATGGCCGACAACCACGCTCACTCGGTCTATCCGCCGCCGTAGCGTAAGGAGAGTGTGGCCCTCATCGGCGGGTGTCCACGGCCGGTCAGCCAGCTCTTCGGCTTCAGCAGCTCCAACGCTGCGCAGTGACAGGTGACCCGCCGTGACGAGCAGTTCGAGCCGCTCGCCGTTCTCCTGCTCGTCGAACCGCACAGTCAGGGCGGCCTCGGGAGCCTGATCGCCGAAGTTCACCGGCACTTCAAGGTTGAACTCGGGGTCTGCCGCTTCCTCGAGGACGTTGAGGGATGGCTCGGGGGACGGGTCGTCGGCAGAGAGGAGAGGACTCCCCGCCAGCAGCCCCACAGCGAGAATCTGGCTCAGAACGCGAGACCACGTCATAGCCGATACCGGCCCAACTCCTGTATGGGAGAGCGACTCAAGATGGAAGCGGGTCGGGCCTTGCCTGGCCCGCTTGGCGCCCCGGCCCTCCCTAGTAATGGCTCGCCTGGCCCAAAGGTTCCCTGGCGGAACGGGCACCCTCACAGCACAGGAGGTGTGCGCCCACCTATTCCAGGGGAACGAGTCGGCCGTCGTCCGTCAACAGTAGGTCCGTGCCGTCTGCGTCCTCGATCCGCAGTGCCAGTTTCCAGTCACCGGCGCCCTGGGATACCTCCACTAACAGGACATTCCCACCGGCCGGGAGTTGCGTCTTTGTGGACTCCGAATCAGGGGTCGCCGAACGCAGGGCGAGGACCTCGCCGATCAGCTCCCCGTTCAACCACATCCGAAGCGCATCGTCGCTGCCCGTCCGGAGCTTCACGCCGACCGCTTGGTTGCCCCAGTGCCCCCCGGCTCATGGGAGGGCTCTCCCTGCGCCTCCTTGGTCAGGCAGGGGATCACGAGCGCCGCCCCGACCGTCACCGTGACCACTCCACCGATCTGCCCGGCGGTGATCGACGACCCGAGCCAGAAGTGATCCCCCAACATCGCGACTGGCGGCACTAACAGGCTGAGCGTCCGCGCCACCCACATCGGGATCAGCTTCATGGCGCGGTAGTACAGATATAGAGCCCCGAAGATGGACGCGCCACCGGCGGCCAGTCGGGCGAGAATGGCGGGGTCCGACACGGCGCGCGCCGCCGAAGGCCATGTGCCGGATGCCAGCACGATCAGCCCAAAGACCACGCTCTGCACGCAGGCGCTGCACAGGACAATGACGGCGTCAGAGAGCCCACCGAAGCGGGTCTTGATGATCAGGGCGTTCACCGCGATCCCCGCGGCGGACAGGAACAGCGCCACGGTTCCCCAGGGCGTGAACCGGAGCGCCTGAAGGCTCACGTCGAGGCTCAGGATGGCGCCGACGAAGAGAAGTACCGCTCCCATCGCGCCACATACGTCCGGCCTGACGTGCAGCACTACCCAACTCAGGAACATCACCATCGCCACCTCGGTCCGCACCACAACGGCCCCGGTGGTGGCATTTGTCAGATCCACGCCGACGTTGCGCGTATAGAAGATCATGCAGGCGAGGCCGGTGAACAGCAACAGATGAGGAAGCAAGCTCCGCCGCGGGAACCTTCGTTCGCTCCGGCTCGAAGCCACCACCAGGCCCGAGATCGAGGCCGCCGCAATCATCTCCAGCCAGTTCAGGGTCGCCGGGTCGAGGTGCTGAAGGAGGTCCTTCTGGATCACAAACAGCAGCCCCACACACAGCGAACTCCCGACGCCGGCTGCGAAGCCAAGCAGCGCCGCTCTCCTGGGCCCGCCTCGGTCCCTCACTGCTCCCTCTCGCGGCGGCTGACCGTGATGGCTGCTTCCGGCTGAACGGGGCACTTCGCTTCACAGATCCCGCATCCCGTGCAGGCCTCCACATCGACGACGGGCCGCTTGTAGCCCTGGTCGTCGGTGATCCACTGCACGGCATCGTATGAGCACTGCTCATCACAGACAAGACACAGCTTGTAGTACTTCTCCTTGCGCCACGCCAGGCACTTGTTGGCGTCGATTGTTGCCAGGCCGATCTGGATGTCGGGCTTCTCGTC
>CBFDAZ010000545.1:0-4436 GCA_965602825.1 uncultured bacterium | reverse complement strand
GTGAGAGTGCCGCCGCCGGAGTTGCCCGTCAGCCCGACGTGGCTAGGGTCGGCCTCCTGGCGGCTGAGGAGATAGTCGAGCGCCCGGATGCCGTCCCACACCCGCCAGGTGCCAAAGAACTCACCGATCAGGAGTTGCTGGTCGCCCGCATGGATGTGCTCGGCGACGCCAACGCCGTAGCGCGATCCACCTTTGCCGTCGGGATACTGGAGGCGCTCCCCCTGGCTGATCGGGTCGTAGATGAGCGCCACGTAGCCTTTCCTCACGAGCCCCTGGCAGAAGGACTGGTACTTCTCCTCGCCTTTGCCGGTGTTGCTGTGGCCGCACGTGCCGAGCACGCACGGCGCCGGCAGCTTGCGGTTCTCGGGAATGTACAGGTTGGCGGTCACCGGGAAGCCGGGCCGGCTCTCGAAGATGACCTTCTCGATACGGTAACCGTCCCGTTGGAGGATACCGGTGATGGCCGGCTTGAGTGCCGTCCGACGCGGCAGAGGGCCGAACACCTTGCGGACCTTCTTCCGCACCTCCGCCTGGTACGCGAGCGCCGCCTTCTTCGACCGCATCGCCCTCTTCCGGCGCTCCTGCTCTTCTGCGGCGACCCGGACCTTGGCGACGAGATACTCCTGCATGACTCTGGGGAAGCGGTTGAGTGGCTCCATGGGTCTGTCACCGGCTCCTTTCATCAGGCCGTCGAACGCTACTCAGGCTCGCGGCAGATCGATGATCGCGTACGTGTTGATCTCGGACAGGAGTACCCCATTGGGCCCCGAGACCGCTAACTCCCCGCCGTCCGCCGCGTACAGGGCGGCCTTCTCGGCGGACACTCCCGGATTCAGCCGAATGCGCACATCGTGCACCGGCTCGGCGGCGGCATTCACCACGATCAGCCGCTGCTCCTCGCGAGCCTCCAGCACCCGCCAGATCAGATCCTCGGCGCCTTGCGCACGCAAATTCTGCACGGGCTCATCTTCGAGCACCGGGCCGAGGAAGTCCCGCAGCACCTGCCACAACCGGCGACCTTCGGGCAGTTCGCGGACGATGGTGAACTCGCCTTGGCCGAAGGGAATGCGTCCCTCGCCGTCTCGCAGGACGGCCGGCACATCGTGATAGCCCGAGACCTTCTGGAAGGGCTCCTCACAGAGGTAGAGCACTCGGCCCCCACGTCGCGCGAAGTCGAGGATCGCCTCGCTCACGTTCCGTGAGCCATCCGGCTCCGCCCACAGGTGTGTATCACAGAGAACCAGACGTGAGCAGCACTCGGGGTTCAGCCTGCTGAGCAGCGCACTGTCGCCCCACAGGCCGAAGGGCACGCCGTTCCGGTACAGCAGCTCGACAACCTCGGCGTGAGACACGCTCTGCGACCCGCGCCACCAGTCGGTCTCCTGGCCCGACACGATGACGAGCGGGGCGGCCTCGCCGTCGATGATGAAGTCATTCATCCGCTCGAAGAGGCCGTAGACCTCCGCGGCCGCCCGGTATGTGCCTTTCGGCTTACGGTCGGCCGTGACCAGGCCCCAGTTCGCCTCCACCCGCGCGTCGTGCAACTTCGGATTGCCCGGATGGTTGTACCACTCATCGCAGTACTCGAAGATGGCGATCCCCGCGACCTCCGGGTGGACAATGGAGCACATGAGCATCTGCTTGAGAAGCCGGGCCGCTTCCGAGTCAGTCAGCTTCGACCGGATGCCCGATTCGGTGAGCAGAACGGGCTTGCCGGGACCGGTGCCCGCGTGGCGGGCCAGCCGCAGGCAGTACTTGTACCAGTCCTTGTCCCAGTGGTAGTAGAGGTTGTCGCCAACGGTCTTCGAGAAGTCGAGAATGAGATCCTCGGTTGCCGGATCCCATCGTCCGCCACAGAGGCGCGCGTAGGTCGTGGGCCGGTCCGGGTCGATGGCCTTGACCACCTCGTGCCCGGCCCGGAGGAACTGGTAGCACTGGTCCCGCTGGAAGTGCCACCACTCCCCGAAGAGCGGGTCTTTCGTGGAGGCCGTTGGCGGACGGTAGGTGTCGAAGTCCGGCGGCGTCTCGCCGTAGTGCCTTTCGAAGTCCTCCGGCGTGGGGAAGCGCTTCTTAAGCCACTTACGGAACTCGGCCAGCGTGAACTCGTCGAAGCCGCCATACTGGTAGTAGCCGCTCTTGTTGACTCCGACACACGAGTACTCGTTACCCAGGTTGTAGGCGATGATGCCGGGCGCCTCTTTGAGCTCCGTCGCCAGCTTCGTCGCCGTTTCCCGCATGGCTGAGAGAGTGTCCGCATGCGTCCAGGCCGGGCACCGGGACGGGTCGCCCGCCGCGAAGACACCCAGCGGAACCTCCAGCCGGTGTACCTGCGGTACCCAGTAGAAGCCCTCGGCATACCACTCGTCCGCGGCCTTCCGGCTGGCGCCGCCCCATGTCCGCAGGGCATTGACATGCATCCCGCGGAGCAGCTCCCGGTCGCCGGCGATGATCTCGGGAGTAAGACCCCAGCCGACCTCCATGTGCCAGGGAGACCACCCGATCCCCCGCAGAAAGACCTTGTCCCCCGCCCGATCGA
This sequence comes from uncultured bacterium, assembly GCA_965602825.1. Classification (GTDB taxonomy): domain Bacteria; phylum Armatimonadota; class Zipacnadia; order Zipacnadales; family VGFC01; genus CBFDAZ01. The sequence goes on along the minus strand of CBFDAZ010000545.1, from coordinate 1,900 downwards.
CGAGGTGGCCGGCTCGGACCGCCGGCAGAGAGACCTGCGCGATACCGATGACGGCCGCCGCCAGCATTCGACGCCTCCGTTCGTCGGGCTCGGCACGGTCACTTCACCCGGCCGCTCGCGACCTCCTGCCTGCGACCTCGCCGCCTCACGAACCGCGCGTGCAGCCGTATGGCGGTGCTGAGGGGCAGGAGCGGTTTCTGCCGCGATGCCGTTCGTTGTTCGTGCCCCATGGTGACGGATCTGGAGACCCGTTGGCACGGACGACTAGGGAGTCGTCCTGAGCAGGGCCTCCGGCGCGAAGGGTGAATATGGACACCGCCGCGACCGCTCCGCTGCATTGCCACGGAGGCCTCGGATGATTGCTGAGCTGGTACTTGGCGCCACGCTCTTCTCGTTCCCGTACGCTCAACAGGCAAAGGCAGGCCGCCTCGACCAACTGCGCATCCTCAACGCTGGCTACCCGCGGGCCTTCTTCTTCCGCGCCAGCGAGGGACAGGCGCGCTCGGGCCGCGTTCCCTACGAGACCTGGAGCCGGACGTTCATGCGCCTGAATGGCATCATGGGGAAGTGTCTGGATGAGGAAGTGCCGGGCACATCGGTCCACAACATCGAGTTCTTCACCCGCTTCAAGCAGGACCATCCCGAGCAGGTCGTCCTGCTGCACTTCAACGGTAATTCGTGCGATCCGCGCGAGAAGGACCCGCGCTTCTTCGCCGGCCACTGGGTCTACCACAACGGCTGCGGCCTGACGGATGATCTGCCGGCCGAAGACGGCGAGTCGGTCGTCCACATCGAGGACCCAACGTTGTTCCGGGTCAACATGGGCCGCTACCAGGACAAGAACGAGGATATCGGCATCTGCCTGCTCGGCCCCGAGCGCAAACCGGACTGGAGCCGGTCGGAGCAGGCCGAGCTGCTGGCCATCGACCCGGCCGCCAAGACACTAACGGTGAAGCGCGGCGCCTTCGGGACAGAGCCGATGGCCTTCGCCGCCGGTCGCTCCTACATTGCGGCCCACTGCACCGAAGGCCCGTGGGGGAAGCGCTCCAACCTCCTGTGGTTCTACAACTACTCGACTACCTGTCCCCGGGACGCCGAGGGGCGGACCTGCGCTGACATCCTCGTCCAACAGCTCGCCGAGCTCTTCGGCCCAGGAGGATCTCTGGCGGCCTTCGACGGCCTTGAGTTCGATGTACTCTCCCACGATCGCAGCCCCTGGCGCGACACGGCCCCCGCGCGCACGATGGATTGCGACGCCGACAGCAAGCCCGACGGAGGACTCTTCGACGGGGTCAACCAGTACGGCATCGGCGTCTACCGGTTCTGCGAGGCCCTGCGCGAAGCCTGGGGTGATGACCGCATCATCCTGGCCGATGGCCACACCGAGCGCAGCCAGCGCGCCTTCGGCATCCTCAACGGGATCGAGAGTGAGGGCTGGCCGATTCTCTCGGACTGGGAGCTCGTTGACTGGTCCGGCGGCATGAACCGCCACAACTTCTGGCGGGACAACGCGCGCGCCCCGAACCTCACCTACGTCAACCACAAGTACGTCGCCCCCGGCAACGAGCGGCCTGAGGTTCCGCTGAACACCTCCCGCCTCGTCCTGGCGAGCTGCCAATTCACGGACTCCGCTGTCACGTACTCCTACCCGCCCCGCAAGGAGGACGACGAGGCCTTCGGCGTCTACGATGAGTTGCGGCGCGGGGCCGACTGGCGGACGAACTGGCTCGGCCAGCCCAAGGGCCCGCCGGTTCGCCTGGGGCTGCAGGCCCCCGATCTGCTGGAGGGCGCGGGCACTACCTTCACCCAGAAACTCATCGGTAGGCTGGACCCAGGGAACACTGCCTTCTCGATCGCAGACGGAGGCAAGACGCTGAAGGTCGAGTCGAGGGACCCCGAG
>CBFDAZ010000544.1:0-4439 GCA_965602825.1 uncultured bacterium | reverse complement strand
GCGACCGCATCCGTGGCGGCTGGGCGGGCCAGATGATCGGCAACATCCAGGGCCTCCCCTTCGAGTTCAAGTACAAGGACGAGCCAGGCCCTCTGCCTGACTTCACTCCCAATCTCCCGCGCTGTCGAAGCGACGATGATACGGACATCGAGCTGGTCCATCTGCACCTGATGGATCAACTGGGCACCCTCGAAGTGCCGTACCCGGACGTGGCCAGAGAATGGGTCCGGTCAATGAACACGGGCCTCTGGGTCTCCAACGAGCGCGCGAGGGAGCTGATGGGCCAGGGCACCATCCCGCCCTGGACCAGCCATTGGGGGCTCAACCCGCACGCCAGGTACAACCTCTCCGGCCAGTTCTGCACGGAGAGCTATGGACTGATCGCCCCCGGCCTGCCCAACGCCGCCGCCCGGATTGGCTCTCACTACGCCCGTATCACCGTCCGGGGCGAACCGATCCAGGCGTGCGCCTTCGCCACGGCGATGGTGGCGCTCGCGTTCTTCGAGAACGATGTCCGCGCTCTGATCACGGAGTCGCTGAAGGCCGTCGACCCGGACAGCCAACACGCCGAAATGGTGCGGCACGTGCTGGCCTGGCACCAGGCACAACCGGAGGACTGGCGACGGACCCGCGAACTCATCCAGACGAAGTACCGCGATGAGCGCGGCTGGAACATGAATGCTACCGTGACCAACGGCGCCCTCGTCGTCGCCGCGCTGCTGTACGGTGGCGGCGACTTCGCGCAGACACTCAGACTCGCGTTCGCGCTGGGCTACGATGCGGACTGCAATGCGGCCACGTGCGGGACGGTCCTGGGCGTGATGCATGGCGCGAAGGCCCTCGAGGCGAACGAGGGCTGGGTGCTGCCCGAGTTCTACGACAACCAAACACGCGACGGCCTGCCGGGAAAGCTGACCATGGACGAGATCGTCGATCTCACGGCACGCCTCGCCGAGCGTGTCATCCTGGCCGAAGGTGGTACCAGGGAGCAGCGAGGAGAGCAGATCGTCTACGTGATCCCGGCCCAGCAGCCGAGCGTGCTCGAACGTCTGACAAGGGAGGCAGATCCGCCGGACGCGGAGGCGGCTGAGGAAGCGATCGACCAGGAGGCTCTCGGGCAACTCGGCTCCGACGACCCCACGACCCGGGCGTTCGCTGCCATCCGCCTCGCAAGACACCAGGGTGGGCGGCTGTCACGGGAGCAGCGCACGCAAGTGCAGGAGGCGCTGGTCGCTGCCACAGAGGATGCCGTTCTCGCGCTGCTGGCCGAGGCAGCGCTGGGCGCCCTTGAGCCGTAGCCCAGGTATGAGACTCGGCTCGTCGCCCCCCAACGCAGTGCTGGGTTGATCAGGAGGACCCAATGCGTGATGCTGGCAGAGCGACACGATTGCTGGGGCTGACCATTGCGCTGGCATGGGGTACGCCTGGGCCCGGGCCAGCCCAGGATCTGGTCCTGCTGGACGAGGAGTGGGCGTTCGAACTCATGCTGAACGAGGTCAAGGGCGCCCTGATTGAGGCCGAAGAGGAAGGGGTCGATCTGCGTGTCAAAGTGGGGTCAAGGAGCGCCCTGCTTCAGAACGATGGGGGCGCTCCCACCGTCCGCTTCCGCGATGCAAGCCCAATCGATCTGTCGAAGCTCCAAGCCGGCGCCACAAAGCTCAGGATGTGGTACCGCACCGACAACTGGGACGGTACGTGGCAGGTGCGAATCTTCACATACTACCGCCCGGTCAGTGATCGCACCTTCGCCTTGCTCGAGGGCGACCTTGACGGTGGCGGCGAGAACGGACGGCTGATCCCCGATGATCGGTGGCATCAGGGCATGGCTGCGCTGCAGCCGACGCCCGAGTACCACAAGGTGGACGCGACTGCCGTCGTGCCGACGTTCGTCATGCTGGTCCCGAAGTCCGGCTGGAACAAGAAGCATCGGACCTACGTGGACCACGTCTCACTCGTCGGCCTCGCCGAGAGCGTCCAGGCGCCAGCCCGTCCCACCGAGAAGCTGCGGTTCCCGGAGTCGATCGACCGGCCGCGACCCGTGCTGAGAGGGCGGACGATACGTGTCGGGCCCGCAAACAGCATCCAAGACGCGGTGGATCGCGCCCGACCCGGAGACACGGTCAGCCTCACAGCGGGCACGTACTACCAGTCCGTCGTCGTGAATGTGAGCGGCAAGCCCGGTTCGCCCATTGCGCTCCGCGCCGAGGAGCCCGGAGCGGTCACGATCACCGGCGGCACGCCGCCGGAGTTCAGGCCGGAGTTCGAGCATACGACCGGGGGCATCTTCAAGGCGTCCCTTCCGTGGCGAGTTCGCTGGGTGATGACCGACGGACGCAACCTTATCGGTTACGAATCTCTCGACGGTCTGAAGACCTTCCACATAACCGGGCACGACTCGAAGAAGATGGAGCCCGGTCCGCCCGAAGGGTTTGCCTGGGAGAATGGCAGCCTCTACGTGCGGCTGTTGGGGGGGCAGGATCCGAACGAGGCCCAAGTCGAGATCCACCGGCAGTACTCGGAGGCGAACGCCGACCTGTCCGCCACCGAATACTGGGGCAAGCCCTTCCGTGATCGTGAGACAGGGGGCGAGAACCTCCGCATCGACGGCAGCCATGTGATCGTGTCGGGCCTACGACTTCGGCTCGCGCCGGAGGTAGCCGCGAGAGTCGCCGGCGATAACGTCGCCATCGAGGACTGCTTGATCGAAGGCGCCTTCCGGGGCGTCAAGGCGGGAGACGCAGCCAACTTGCAGGTGGAGCGCTGCGAGTTCGGATGCTATCCTGGGTACCAATGGGTCCGTTGGGGGCAGTCTGAATACCCGGACAATCGGTCCGGTGTGTGGAATGCAGTCTACAACTCGAACCTGTGCACAACATTCCTCGAGCACAGCGGCCCAGGCGCAGTCGTGCGGCGGAACCTGGTGTACGAGTGTTTCGACGGCGTCCAGCGGCACGCGCATGACCGCAGCCGACCGGTCGACGCGGCGCTTGCGTCGGAGTTCTCGCACAACGTCATTGCGTCGTGCGGCGACGAGTGCATCGAGTTTGACAGCACCGGCCCCCAGATCCTACGCGTGCACCACAACTTCTTCATGGATGCGCTGGCGCTCCTCGCCCTGTCGCCGGTTCAGGGCGGTCACCTGATGGTTGACCACAATATCGCATACGTGTCGCCGGAGTATGGCCTGATGCCCTGCACGCTGCTCAAGTTCGACTGCCCGTGGCGCAAGCGCTGGATCAGCACGCCGACCCGAGACTGCGTCATCGTGCACAACACAATGGTCAATGGGCGTGTCTATCTCTACTGGACCGGCGAAGACCACAGCTTCGCGGACAACGTCATCGAGAACAACCTGATCTGGGTCCGTCTGAGCTTCCCCTGGCGGTTGCCCATGAGCGTCAGCGCCCACAACCTCTATGCCGGGCCCAATGTGCTGCCGGACCACCTGGAGGGCGTGATCCAGTCTACCAACGCCGGGTTCCAGTCTGAGCCCACGGTCATTCCTCTCAAGACACCGCGCCTGCCGGTGATCCCGCTGCGTGGGCTGGTGGAAGCCGATCCAGCCGCGCCGACGGTCAACACGCCGGTCGACTTCCACCTCCGCTCGGACTCACCAGCCGTTGATGCGGGCGCAGCCGGCAAGGACGGCGAGTATCTCCACAGGTCGATGGGGAACGCTCCCGACCTTGGGGCCATCGAGTTGGGCGACACGTGGGAACTCCCCCGTCCCGGGCCGACCTGGGCAGTCGGCGAGAAGACGCCCTGGCGCCCCCCACTACCACCGTCGATCGAACCGGAATGGGTCGGGTTGGGGTGACGCCTGTCTGCCCCGAACCGCGCACCACACAATTCCGTCCCAACCCATCCCCTCGTCCCAGTGTGGCCGAGGAGACGCTGCACGCACTCCGGAGCCCGCGATCCCTGCGCGCGAGTACGCCAGCAGCCCCTGGTGAGGTCATATGGCGGAGCGAGCCAGGGGGCGCAAAGGGATCGCACGTAGGAGGATCAACCACGACCCAACGGAGAATGGGGCGTGGACGCTCAGATCCGGCCGAACGGGGGCGAGAAACGATGGCTGACCAGATAAGGGTGGCGGTGATCGGCGCGTCTGGGGGGATGGGAGAAGCGCGTGTGAGCCAGTTCGGCGAAGACGCGCGCTCGCGCGTGGTGGCGGCGTGTGCCCGGGACATGGACCGGCTCCGCGAAGCGATCGACGATGGTTCGGTCCGGCTCACGACGGACCCGGAGGACGTGTGGAGCGCGAACGATGTGGACGCCGTCGCGGTCTGCACCTGCAACACCTTCCACTACGAGCAGGTCAAGAAGGCTCTGGAAGCCGGGAAGCATGTGCTTTGCGAGTACCCACTCGTCGATGACCTGGAGCAGTATGACGAGTTGACCTCGCTCGCCGAAGGCAAGGGTGTGGTGCTCCATCACGG
>CBFDAZ010000543.1:0-4440 GCA_965602825.1 uncultured bacterium | reverse complement strand
ACCCGGCGGCGAGGACACCATCGCCTGGCGTCCCGGACAGGCAGCGGGCGCGATCGTCATTGATGAACTGAGCTCAGAGGCGACGGTCTGTGTGATCAGGCGCGACGCCGGGGACAAGGTTCTGTCGGTGTTCGTTCATGGTGGGGAGATCGACCTGGCGGGGCAGAGGATCACGGAGAGCAATTAGCGCTCAGGGCAACGGCACGCCTCTGGCGGGGTCTGAAAACGGCTGCGACAGCAATGACGGCAGGCTGGAAGCCTGCCCCACGGATTTCTGAGGCAGTTGGACATGAGCGCGGGCTCACCCGGAAACCATGAAGATAGGCGTTCTGCCGACGGCTTGCGGGCCGCTACGCCGACGGGCCTGGAGACCCGTCGGCACGAACGACCTCCAAATCTTCGAAGCAAACCATGAGGATAGGCGTTCCGCCGGCGCCTTCGGGGCCGCTACGCCGACGGGCCTGGAGACCCGTCGGCACGAACGACCCCCAAATCTTCGAGGCAGGGGCAGATGAAAGCTACGGTTCTGATCCTTGCCCGGGCTTTCCGGCGCGAGTTGCCGGAAGCGGGCAATCCGCTCACAGAGGCCGGCTGCGACTTGGTGGAGGGCTCGGAGTGGCGTCCTCTGACTGCCGATGAGTTGGCGGAGGCTCTCTGCGGCATTGACGCAGTCATCGCTGGCGGGGACGAGTTCGAGCGGAGCGTGTTCGAGCGGGCTGACCGACTGAAGGTCGTCTCCCGCTGGGGGATTGGCGTTGACGCCGTTGATCTTGAGGCTGCTACCGACCACGGCATTGTGGTAACAAACACACCGGGGCTGACCGCCAACGCGGTGGCTGACTTCACGTTCATGCTGATGCTCGCGCTGGCCCGGAAGCTGTGCACGTGCATGGACGTCATGCGCGGCTCCGAGTGGGACGAGATCGGCGGCGTGAACGTCTGGCAGAAGACGCTCGGCATCATCGGGTTCGGGGCAATCGGCCAGGCCGTGGCCCGCAGGGCTCGGGGTTTTGAGATGCGTGTGCTGGCGTACGACATTGCGCCGGCAGAGGACGTCGCGAAGGCGTTGGGCGTCACCTTCGTGGACCCGGACACACTGCTGGGGAGCAGCGACTTCGTGACCCTGCATGCCTCGGCAACCGACGAGAATGAAGGGATGATCGGCGCGAGAGAGCTATCGCTGATGAAGCCGTCTGCGTACCTGGTCAACACGGCGCGCGGCCGGCTCGTCGACGAGGTGGCTCTGGCAGCGGCGCTCCGGGCGGGCGAGATCGCGGGCGCGGCCATGGATGCGCACCGGTGTGAGCCGCCGGGGGCCGACTACTGCTTGGCGGAGGCGCCCAACTGCATTCTGACGCCGCACAGCGCCTTCAACTCAGCAGAGACCGTGCAGGCGGTCAATCGAGCCGTCGCGGAGAACGCTTTGGCCGTCCTGCGAGGTGACAGACCGCGGGACGTCGTGAATCCCGAGGTCTATCGACGGTAACCAGGGACCGGCAGCACCGGAGGCGAACTCCTTCGGGACGCGGTTACATCAGTGGAGCAACGCACAAAGGCCGCAACAGGAGCCGTATCCCGGCCGTTGGGTATCCCGCTACTGCGGGACCCGGAATCAATGGCGATGCCCTGCGTGTCACGGGCGTCTCGACCATGAGCCTTTCGGGCATTACAGCACCCGCGTTCGAGATGAGCGTAGCACGAAATCCTCGAAGCAGCCGCGATTGAGCCATGCCCGGCCTCAACGGATTGCCTGCCAGCCGGAAAGAAGAGGACTTACCCGAGCCCCAGTTCGATGGCCCGGCCGGTCGGCCGACCGTTGGAGTGCTAGCCGATGGCCTCGGGAGCCGCTCGATTGCCGAGGCGCTGCACGTCAGCCGGCGCTACCGTGCCGGGGTTCTCCTCGGTATCTCCGGCTCGACTCTCTCCCCCTGTGATGTCGTCATTCTCCCCGAGAGAAGAGAGCCTCAGTCCCTCCAGAAGGAGCATTGCTGGCTGATCTGGGACTGGGTGAAGAAGGGCGGGCGGCTGCTGCTGACCCACGATGCGGTCGGCTATCGCGAGCACCCCATCCTGTTCCCGTGGGTGTGCCACGGGGGTACGGCGCACGTCCCGAGGTCGGCGGTCGATGTCGTGTGGTCGCCGGAAGGCGAGGAGCCGCTTGGGCCGATCACGCATACCCACAGTGACCACATCCTGCTGCGGCCCTGCATCCGGGCCGTGCGCACCATCGTTGCGCAGGATGCTGAGGCGGGTGCGCCTGTGGTGTCGGGTGCCGAGTGGGGCAAGGGCAAGGTGATGGCCTGTGGCATCGCGGTGGGAGTCGCCCCCGATGGCTCTGACACGCAGCCGGGAGGCGACGAACTGCGCCTGCTCGAAGTCATGCTCGACTGGCTCCTGATCTGATCCCGACCCCTCCCCGAGGAGTGCTCAATGACCCCACGCGAGTCGATCATCGAGGCCCTGGAGCTGAGGCGACCGCCCGGCCTCGTCCCCCACTGTGAACTCGAGTTCCAGCTTTCGGAAGAGCTTCTCGGACAGAAGGCCCTGCGAGCGGCCGATCTGGAGCGCGTGTCCGGGGCCGAGCGCGACCGTCTGCTGCACCGGAATGCCGAGATGTGGATCGAGATCGCCGAACATTTCAAGTGGTCGGCGATCACCGGCCTGCACTGGCTGAGCGTGGAGGACCAGGAGCGCTCCTTCGCGATCATCAAGGACCTCGTGGGCGATCGGTACATGCTGAGCGTGTTCGCTGACGGCACCTTCGCTATCCCGTCAGGCGAGAACATGGTGGAGCACGTGGTGTGGCTCACCGAGCATCGCGAGGATGCTCTCACCCAGGCCGAACGGAGTGTCGCGGGCGCCATCGAGACGTGCAAGCGGCTAATCGGCGCGGGTGCGGAGATCGTGTTCATGTGCGCCGATTACTGCTTCAACGACGGCCCTTTCCTGTCACCACGCATGTTTGGCGAATACGTGACGCCGTTTCTGGCGCAACTGGTTGAGGGCATCCGCGAGGCGGGCGGCTATGCCTGCAAGCACACAGACGGCGACATCATGCCGATCGTGGACCAGATCGTGGACACGGGCATCGACGCGCTGCACTCGCTCGATCCGATGGCCGGGGTGGACATCGCGGAGGTCAAGCGGCTCTACGGCAACCGCGTCTGCCTGTTCGGGAACGTCAACTGCGCCCTCGTCCACGCCGGCACCAAGGAACAGATCGAGGAGAGTGCCCGCTACTGCCTCGAACACGGCGGCGTGGAGAGCGGCGGGTACGTCTACTGCACCAGCAACTGCATCTTCACGGGCGTTCCGCTGAAGAACTACGACCACATGCTGCGGGTAAGGGAGGAGGTCTGTGAGGAGCTAACGGAAGGTCAGTAGCCCCCGCCGCTCCCTCACTCCACCAACTTCCCCTCGCGTTCCGCACCGATGTAGCCCATGCACCATTCGTCGCGGCCGAGGATCGTCTCAGCGGCGCAGATGACGGCCATGAGGTGTTCGTCGGTCGGGTCGAGGATGCCCGAGTCCAACCCTCTGGCAATGCACATTGCGACGAAGACGCGGTTCAGCAAGCGACGCTTGGGCAGGCCGTAGGAGATGTTCGACAGGCCGCCGGTGATGTGCACCTCGGGCATGGCCTGACGGATGTTGGCAATCGCATCGAGGAGCATGGGCCCGGTCGTCTGCTCGTGGGCCTGGGTCGTCACAACGGGATCCAAGTACAGATTCTCGGGCGGGAGCCCGGCCTCGACGCACGTGTCGATCAGGCGCTTCGCCACATCCTCCCGCTGGCCCGGCTCGCGCGGTACACCCGCATCGTCCATCGCGAGCGCTACCAGGTTGGTCTTGTGCTCGGCGGCGATGGGCAGGATGTCGTCAATCCGCTCCTTCTCCAACGTGACCGAGTTGACCATGGGCGTCGCGCTGCCTCTGTAGGCCTCGAGCCCGGCGGCGACTGCCTCCGCATTAGGGCTGTCGATGGCCAGTGGGAGTTCGGTGACCTCCTGGACGGCCTCCACGACCCACACCATGTCCTCCGGCTCCCGGTCTGCCGGGGTGCCGGCGTTGCAGTCGATGAAGGCCCCTCCGGCCTCCGCCTGGCGCTTCGCCAAGTCCTGGATGAAGCCGGTATCGCGCTCCGCTATCGCGGCGGCGACGGATTTGCGCGTACCGTTGATGAGTTCGCCAATGATGATCATTGCTCGCAACTCCGGATCGATGGGTTCAGTGACGAGTGAGACGCGCGTCCTACGCGGACGACGACCCGCGCCGTTTCGCTTCGCGCTCGCCGATGACCTCCGACACGAGCCAGGTGAGGGCGCGGTTGAGCGGAGCGCCGAGTTCGGCCGCCTTGGCCTCGCGGACGACGGCACCGCAGATGTCGTCGATCTCGGTTCGCCTGCCCGCAGACACATCCTGCAGCATCGAGGAGCGGTT
>CBFDAZ010000542.1:0-4441 GCA_965602825.1 uncultured bacterium | reverse complement strand
CGCGTCCAGCGATCCGAACTCGGAAGCGATAGCAGCGGCGACTGTCGCCCCGACGTGCCGAATGCCCAGCCCGAACAGCACCCGGTCCAGCGATCGCGATTTGGAGGCCTCGATGGCCTGAACCAGGTTGTCTGCCGACTTGTCGGCCATGCGCTCCAACGCCGCGATGCGGTCTCTCTCAAGGTAATACAGGTCGGAGACATCACGCACCAGGCCGCTGTCAACCAATTGGTCCACGAGCGCCGGCCCGAGGCCCTCGATGTCCATGGCGCCCCGGGAGGCGAAGTGGCGGATGGTGTTCTTGACCTGAGCCGGGCAGTTCGGGTTTGGGCAGCGGACCGCGACCTCCCCCTCCTCCCGGACCACATCTGAGCCACAGACCGGGCACGTATCGGGCAGGCGGAAGGCGCGTTCGTCTCCCGTCCGGCGGTCCTCGAGCACCTCAAGCACCTCGGGGATGACGTCGCCCGCCTTCTGGATCACGACGTGATCCCCGATCATGACACCCTTGCGGTCGATCTCGTCCTGGTTGTGCAGCGTCGCCGAGCTTACGGTGCTCCCGTCGATGAACACCGGGCGCATCCGGGCCACGGGCGTAAGAGCCCCTGTGCGGCCGACCTGGACAACGATGTCCTCAACAACGGTCTCCGCACGCTCTGCCGGAAACTTGTAGGCAATGGCCCAGCGCGGGCCGTGACTCGTGGCACCCGCGGTGCGCTGCTGGGCGAAGTCGTTCAGCTTCACCACGACACCGTCCGTCTCGTAGGGGAGATCGTGTCGCTTCTGCTCCCACTCAGCGGCGTACTCGACCGCGCCCTCGATCGGTCCCACTGAACGGCTCGTCTCATTGACTGGCAGCCCACAGCTCCCCAGGTACTCAAGCTCTTCGGCGTGACTGCGCAGCGCTTGGCCTTCGACCAGGCCGGTCCCGTAGAAGAAAGCGTCCAGCTTGCGCTGTGCGGTGATGGACGAGTCGAGCTGCCGCACCGAGCCGGCGGCCGCATTCCGCGGGTTGGCGAACGGCGACTCGCCGGCCGCTTCTCGCTCGCGGTTGAGACGCTTGAACTCCGGCTTGAGCATGAAGGCCTCGCCGCGGACCTCGATCAGCGCCGGCGCATCGCCCCGCAGGCGCAGCGGGAGGCTCCGGACGGTGCGCAGGTTCTGCGTGATGTCCTCGCCCACGGTACCGTTGCCGCGCGTTGCCCCACGAATGAACAGACCATCCTCGTAGGTCAGCGAGATTGCCAGCCCGTCGATCTTCAGTTCGCAGACATACTCCAACTCAGCGTTCTCGCTCAGGTCCAGGAAGCGCTTGAGCCGGGCGTCGAACTCGCGGAGCTCGTCCTCGCTGAACGCGTTGTCGAGGCTGAGCATTGGCACACCGTGCGTCACCGCGCCGAAAGCCTCCAGCGCCGGGGCGCCGACGCGCTGAGTAGGCGAATCGGGTCTGATGAGTTCCGGGTGCGCCTCCTCCAGATCGGCTAGCTCGCGGTACCACGCATCATACTGGGCATCCGAGACCTCGGGCGTATCGAGGACGTAGTACAGGTACGCATGATGGTTCAGGAGCTCTACCAGTTCGGAGATCCTCTGAGCCGGCTCAGTGGGGGGCATCTAACCGACTCCTTCCAGGCGACCGCCCACCACGGCGCGAGGTGGGAGTCCAAACTGGCGACCGAAGCTCCGGTTAGCCAGCAAGGTCAAGGCGTCCGTCGTTTCAGCGGCCCGCGACAGCGTTCTGCACGGTGACGTGACGCTTTGCCTCGGCGATGACCCGACCGCTGCCATCGTGAGCCTGGCAGACGATCGTGTGCGGCCCGTTCTCGCAGGTCTCGACCGATAGACGGTGTTCGTAGGGGGTCGCGTCAGTCAGAGCGCGCATGATGCCGTCCACATGAAGACTCAGGTAGGCGAAGTCGGCGGAGCGCTGCACATCCACCTTCAGCGGGATCTCGCCGCTGAACGCCTTTCCCTCCGCCCCGGGCGATATGAACTTCACGAGCGTCTGAGCCGGGAGAGACGGCCGCTTCGCCGGGGGCGTTGGAGTCACGCGAGGGAGCGGGATGGGTGTTGGCTGCACCCGCGGCGGCTGCGCGGGAATCCCAGCGGGATGCCCGGGAACACGCTGTGCCAGCAGATTGGCGATCACCAGCGTCCCAACGACATGGTACTTGACGCGATGCTGGAGGGGACGGCCGTCGCCCCTCTTCGCCTCGAATAGAAACGATGGGACGCTGTGGTCGAGGCCGAAGTGCTGGTGGGCCAACTGCCGGCTGGCAGTGTGGTCATCGTAGTAGATGTTGAGGCGATGCCCATAGGCCTTCTCGTACCGTCTGACGTTGTCGCTGAGGTACGAGCACATGCGGGTCATGGCTGCATTCAGCTTCGGATCCTCGGCGATCGTCTCTACGAAGTTCTCCTGGTACGAGGCCTTGGAGGAGTGCGCGGGGAGTTCGTGCAGATCCATGAATGCGTGAGGCCGCCACACGCCGAAGGCCCATTCGACCGCCCTGGTCTCCGGTTGGGTGACCCTCGCCCAGTCGCGGTTGAGATCGACGTTCGCGGCGTTCCGCCGCTGGTTCGCCACGACCCCGTCGGGGTTGACCATCGGGACGATGGCGAGGGTCAGACGCTCCAGCAGCGACAACTCGATCGGCTGCGTCGTCTGCGCGAGGTGCTGGGTCAGGGCGATCATCGCGTCGGTACCGGAGGGCTCATTCCCATGCTGGCGAGCGATGATGAACAGGCGGGCGGTCTGTCCATAGACCGTACGCGGGTGGTGGACGGCAACTAACGGGATCGCGCGGCCCTGTGTGCTCTTGCCGATGGAGACCACCGATACGCGGTCGCTCTTGTCCAGCTCGTTCAGGGCGATCAGCATGCTGTCGTAAGTGTGGGGCGTCGATCCACACCGGGCGACCACCCGATCGACCACATTTGGCTGAGCGCCTGCCGTGACAACCAAGGCCGATAGCGCAACAGCCAGTAGAACGCCTCCGCTGCGCAGAGCAGCAGTCTCTTGGCGCGAGACGAGGAAGGGTCTCATAGTACCGTCACCAAGTCAGACACTCAGACGAGCCGCCTGGCTGCATCGATGTCCGACAACCGCCCGACGTCGTGCCAGAAAGCACTCTCGTCCAGCATGCCCCGCACGTCCTCGCCGGCTCCCATCATCGCCGGGATGGTGTCGGTGGCGAGGTCGTCGCCCACTCTCACGTAGTCCAGAACCCGGCGACTGAACACACTCACGGCGGCGTGGCATGGCCGAGCGATCTCAGGCTTCTCCTCGAAGTACGTCAGCCGCCCCTCGTCGTCCATCTCCGCAAGCCCCGTGTGGATCCGCACCCCGGTGACCAGGCCTATCGTCGCGGTCGCCCCGGTCTCCAGGTGGTGGCGCACCAGCCGTGCGGAGTCGAGGTTCGTAAGGATGTCCCCATAATGGACGAGGAAGTGGTCCTCGGCGGCCAGCATGTCCCTCATCTTGTGCAGCTCGCCGGCCGTGCCGAGCGGCTCCGTGCTGTACACGTATCGAATACTGGCGCCAAACCGCTCGCCGCTGCCGAAGTAGTGCTCCACTTGCTCGCCCAGGTGCGATACCGCAACGAAGAACTCCGGAATGCCCTGGCGGACCAGCTTGGTAATGATGTGGTCCAGTATGGGCCGCCCACCAATGGGCACCAGGCCTTTGTTTATGTAGTAAGTGAGCGGCTGCATGCGGGTTCCCAGTCCGGCGCAGAGAATGACGGCCTTGATAGCCGGATCGGCGCCCGCCGCTCGTGGCTCAGGCTTGCTGCCGGTCATTCAGCCGCCTCTCCCTCGCCGGCGGGCTTCCGCGCATAGCTCTCGAAGAGCGCCCCCCATTCGGTATCCATGATCTCGGCAACCCGGCCCTTCCCAACACACGGGAACCAGTACGCGTCGTGATAGAGCCGGGAGGCAAGATACGACCACGGCACGATCGGGGTCCGAAGCAGCAGGCGCTCGAACGGCTTCAGGCAGCCGTGGTAGATGCACTTTTGGCCGCGGCTGGCAAACGTATCACCCACCGTGAAGCCGAAGTCAACATCACTGATGTCCTCCCCGGTAACCTCGATCTCCTTCGGATCGCCAATGCCCAGGCCCCGTTCATGCGCGAGACGGATGTAGTCCAGCTTCATTGGCTCAAAGCCCATCATCTTCGCCGCGGTGGCGTCGATGGCGACCTGGTCGGCGCTGGCCAGCAGGTAGTTCTTTACCACAGGCTGCATGGCCCGCGGGCCAGGGCCGTTGCCGGCGATCGTGCCGTCCATCACCGCAAACAACCCGGGGTGAATCTCCTGCTGCAGGGCGAGGAGATCGACCAGCGTCTCGTGGATCCGGGCGTGCGTCCAGTGCCGGTTGTCGTTCAGCAGGCCGCCGAAGGCGTTCTTCATCGCGCCGGTCGTGGTCGTGAACACGTGGG
>CBFDAZ010000541.1:0-4442 GCA_965602825.1 uncultured bacterium | reverse complement strand
TCATCACCTCGAGGTCCGGCTCGTAGACGCTGCCGTCCTGGTAGCAGAATAGATTGAAGGTGACCGTTCCGCCGACGCGCCGGAAGGCGCGCAGGAAGCTGACGGCACTCTCGGCCGGCGGCTGTATCCACTCGAGGGGGCGATTCTCCTCGTCCCACACCCAATCCCCGCACGTTGGCTTGCGCGAATCACCATGCCACGAGACGAAGGCATACCAGGGAAGACCGGCCGGCGTCAGGTCCCCGCGCGGGATGAAGTTCAGCCGGCAGACCTCCCCGGCCCAGTAATCCTGCAGTGGCGTGTAGAGCTGGTGCTGCTCGATCCCCGGATTGTAGCAGATCAGGCGGTCAGGATTGCCGGCCTTGGCGGCAGCAGTGAGCTTCTCCCACGGCGTGTCCTTGTGAGCATCGAGCTCGTAGCCCCCGTCGAACCAGAAGGCCAGCACCTTCGGGCCGTAGTGCTCGCCCATCCAGCCGATCACGCGGCACCAGTTTGCGTAGAACTGCGCCCGGTCATCCCGATCAGCGCCGACGGCCTCCCGCCACTCCGGGTCGCCCCGGTGGATGCCGCTGTTGTAGTAGACCATCAAGCGGATTCCCGCTGCGGCCAGCCCATCGGCCAGATCCATCAGCAGGTCGCGCTCGCACGTCCGGCCGGGCAGGATTCTGTCCGCCTCGGCGTTCGGGCCGGGGAAGTGGTGCTTGCTGTGGGTCGAGGTGAACAGGATGTGCCCGGCGCCCATCTCGACGGCCTGCTCCACGAACGCATCCACGTCGAAGGCGGCGACGGCCTCCTCGTACGGCGATGGGTCGCCCTCGCGGGGGACGGTGGCCGTTGTCCAGTGGAACCCGACTCCGTAGCCTGTGTCGCGCAGAGGGGCGAAGTCCGCTCGTTGGTAGGCCATCGGTCGCCTCGTTTCCTGTCTTGCCGAGTCCCGCACAAGTAGGGGGCGCGATGAACGCCCCTTGGCGGCGTCACGTAGGCTGCGCAAAGTAGGGGCGCCATTTATGGCGCCCGCTTATGTAGTGGCGCGATTCATCGCGCCGACTCACTGGTGCTCCGGTCCGAGTATCCTGCGGAGAACCGGCGTCAGGACCTCCGACATCCGCAGGAAGCCCACGTCGGTGGCATGGGTACCGTCAACGGTCGCCTCACCGTCGTGTCCGAACAGCTCGTCGCCCGGCACATAGTGGAGGCCCCCGATCCCGTCGGCAACGAGTTCCTCATGGATGGCGCGCAGGGCGTCGTTCTTCGCCACGTACCCCCGTTTGGTGCCCGGCAAGACGGCCCCGGCCTGGTACCGGATGTTCTCCACGAGCACGATCGGCGTGTCAGGCCTCTTGTCCCGAAGGGTCCGCACAAACGGCCCGACGCGTTCGGTGACGAGCTCGGGGCTCATGTTGGGGAGGCAATCGAGGACATAGGCGCTCGCGTCCAGCTCCCCGAGCAGCTCGGCCATCTCGATCTCCATCCTGCCGCTGCCGGAGAAGCCGAGATTGATGGTGGGCCGATCGAGCCACCGGCCAACGATCGCCGGATACGCCATCCCCGGGCGCGACGCGCAGCCGCCTTGCGTGATCGAGGTGCCGTAGACAACGATCGGCTTGGCTCGCGTGTCCGGGCGCGGAGACGGGCGGAAGAGCGTGGCGTCCGCCTCGATGCCGATCTGCACCGATTCGATGCCGTTGTAGAGCGGCAGATACAGGAGGTACTCGTGCTGTCCCTCCGGCACGCCCGAGGCGAGCGCCTTCTCGTTGTCCGGGAACTTCTCGGGACGACCCACGCCCACCCAATGCCAGAGCTGGTCGGGGTCCTCCGTCCGGATGTAGAGATCGAGCCCGCTCACGCCCGTAGCGGGCATGTGGTTCATCGCCAGCGACTTGGATCGCAGCTTCCAGCGCGCGGCGATGGAAGTGGAGTCCGTCACAAAGCGCACCGCCATGCCCGCAGAATTCTTGCTCAGATGCCAGACGCCGCTCGTCACCTTCCCCTCGGCGCGGGCCGGCAGGCGATCGTAGGGATGGGCAGTATCCTCCCAGCCGCTACCTTCCAGCTCAAGGTGGCGGATGTCGTACCACAGTCTCGCGTCCCCCTCAGACGTGGTCGCCAGATTCGGGTCAATGGGCTCGGGCGCCTGGGCCTGACCGGCTGCGATGGCACAGAGCGCCAGGGCGATGCACAGCATCGTTTCAGTCTGTGGCATGATCTGGGTTTCCTTTGCATGGGGACCAAACGGGATGGTGAGGTCAAGGCAGGATTTCGTGCAACGGCACGATCCCCCCTCCACGTTGAGCTGCCACGTGCTCCGGCTCGTAGACACCGTAGAATGGGACGTTCAGGTCGATCCACAGGCAGAGCCGGCGCAGGTCCTCCGGAGGAAGAATGGCGCCTTCGTGGCCTTCACGCAGCATTGAGATCAGGCGGCTCTGCCGTGCGCCGAACTCGCCAGGTGTGGAGAGAGGGACCCACTCGCCGCCGTTCACGCTGTCGAACCAGTGCACCAGATCGCGCCGGGCCAGGCTTGTGTACGAGACCGAGTGCGGCGCGGTGTCGCTGGGGTAGTCCCCCGTCAGGCGGAGGTCTCCGTCCGGTTCCTCGCCGCTGTGGCAGCTCACGCAGTGGCGGTCCAGGATCGGCTGCACCAGTCGTGGGTACGAGAACGGTCGCGTGCCGTCCGGTCCGGGCTCGATGGCCGAGGCGGGCCGGCGGAGCGCCAATGGAGGGTGTGGGGTAGGTGCCGTATTCCTCGGCTCGTGGCACCCGATGCATGAACGGGTCTCGTCTGGCTGGAGATACGCGATGCTGCGCATTGTCTGGACCGCCATGCCGTCCGCGTCAACCGCCTGGAAGTAGACCGGCACATTGGCCGGAGCCTCGAAGTATGCGGAGCCATCTGGTTCGACCGGTACTGTGCCGAGCAAGTGCCGGGCGGAGATCTGCCGGGCGATGCTCATTTGGGGCCGGTCGGCGACGTGGGTCGTCTTCGGCAGTACCTGGACGACCCGCAGCTCCCTTACATCGCGCGGTGGGAACGGGGAGATGCTCTCGTTCACGTTGAGCAGCAGAAACCGGCCTGCGGGCCCACGATCACTTCGCTCCGGCGTGGGTCTCGTTGTGGGTCGCTGCCTCGGTCGGACAGGGATGGGGCTCATCGCTGAGATCTGGGGGTCCCGGTACAACAGCTCCCGGTTGCCGAGCCGATCCTGGAGGTAGATCCCTTGAGTCACGGTGTGCGAGGCGTCTCGTGTGGACCACTCGGGGCTGTAGGAGATGAGGAAGAACTGCTCGCTCAGGGGGAACGGCGTGGTGTATGCGCTGTCCGGGAAGCCCTCAGCCTCCGGGAACGCAACCTCGGGCGTCAAGCGCTCGAGAGGTGGCTGACCGTCATAGCCCCGAGACGGATCGAGGAGGATTACCGATCCGTAAGCGTATCCGTGATGTGCGCCGGCGACGGCCATGATCTTGTGGGAGCCGGGGACAGGACGGGGGTGCCACTCGCCCCAGGGCTTCTTGTCCACATTGTAGTTGCCATAGATCGCCATCGCGCCCGATCCGTCGGGCAGGCAATTCCACAGGCTGTGCGCCAGGTTCGTGTGGCGATCCACGTAGTCCCAGCGAGTATAGACGAGCGACCCGTCGTTGGCGACGGCCGGGTGCCACTCGTTGGTCTCGTGGACCGAGAGTCGTCGCACGTTCGATCCGTCGGGGCTCATGCGGTGCAGTGTATACGCCGGAACCGGCCGGCCTCCGCAGCGGCAGAACCCCCCGCGCCGCGTGGAGACGAAGACGAGATCCCCGTCAGGCAGCCAGCACGGGTCGAACTCATCGAACGGTCCGTCCGTCAGCTTGCGCAGGTCGGTGCCGTCGAGGTTGACGGTGTATATATGGTAGCAGTGCTCGGGCGCGGTGTCGTAAGTGGGCTTCCGCGCCGGATCCACAGGGACATAGGCGAAGGCCACCTTGCGGCCGTCGTAAGACAGGTCGGGGCTGAGAAAGCTCCCTGGGGGAAGCTGGTCACCGATCACGTCCCGCAGCTTCGGATGCGTGCGGAAGTCCTCCAGTACGAACAGGCCGCCCCCGGGCCGGGCGTAGCTGCCGTAGTACTGATCGCACATGTGGGCGAACACGCCCGGATGTCGCTTGACAAGCAGGAGGTCATCGAAGTCGAGCAACGGGTTGGCCAGGACGATGCGCCTCAGAGCCTCCCGAGCGGTGAAGTACAGCTTGCGACGCGCCTCCGTCGAGGCAGAGCCGTCTTGGCTCAGGTCGTCGAGGCGCTCCCCTGCATCTGCCAGCTCGGGGACGAGTCGGCGCTCTTGATCGTCGCCGAGGCCAGTCTGCTTAAGCTCGGCGAGCAAGGCCCGGCCACGAGCAAGCACGCTCGCCATGTGGCTCAACGGGAAGGCGCTTGCCGCCGGGCTGACGCCCGCCTTCGCACGGGA
>CBFDAZ010000540.1:0-4448 GCA_965602825.1 uncultured bacterium | reverse complement strand
GGAGCTCCGTTGTACGACTGCGGGCCGGATACTTCGCCTGCAGACGGCAGCAGGCTCGTATTCGGCCCCTCCTCACGGCAAGCAGACTTGGGCAGGGCGGCGCTAACACAGCCAGGTTGCTCCGGTTGGTGGTCTATCGTGTTCTGATGGTCGGCTCGCCCCAGTGAGCCCAGTCGAAGTAGTGACCGCCGTCGGAGTCGGTGATCAGCGACAGGATGACCATCTTGCCGGCCCAGGGCGACAGGTCGGCGCTCAGCTCCTGCCACTCACCCGGGAGCATCAGCTCACGGGCAAGCTCCTGCCCGTTGGCCTCGACGATGAACAGGCAGCCCTCCGACTTGGAGCCCTCCCTCAAGCCGGCGAAGCCACGGAACTCCGCCGGCTGGTCCGGTAGCGCCAGGAGCAGGTCGGCGATGGTTCGTCCGTGGTCCGGTGGGTGAGCCGCGATACCCGATCGCGTTACTCCGGCCACCGTGCCCTCACCCGGACTGGCCCCGGCGTACCGTGCCGCATCGAGAACCGTGCCCTCGTCACTGACGAAGGTGGTGCGCAGCGCGGCAGTCGCGACATCGAAGGGGAGGGTCACTGGGAGCGGCGCGGCGTCGCGGAGCAGGAACGCGGCGCCCGGAAAGGCCGCGGGGACAGCGTACCGGTTGCCGTCGGCGCGGAGATCGGTTGCCCTGGTGCCCGAGAGAGCCAGGTTCCACGGCCGCGCGCTCGCCACTGTCATCTCGCCTTCCAGGGCTAACTCCTGCTCGACCCTCGGCTCAAACCACCGGGCCCAGTCGAAGGTGGCGCTCTTGTTCGGGCCGGGATGCACGCTCAGCTCCAGTTCGATCGCCTGGCCGGCCAGGGGCGTGAGATCGAGAGTGAGCTCGCGGCGTTCGTCGGTGGCATTGTGGAGTTCCGCGTGTAGTTCTTCGCCACCCGAGCGTACCGTGACGCCGTAGGTGACGCCATCGGTCTTCTCCTCGCCAACTGCTCCCTTCTCCATTGCCACCTCGGCGACGAAGCGCGTACTCCCCTCGGCAGGAACGGTCACCGGGTAGCGGGCGTAGACGATCCCGGTGCCACCGGCTTCGGTGACGCCGGTCTCGGGGTTCTTCCGCTCGGCCTTCCAGGGCGGATGGGCGAAGATCCTCCCGTCCTGCGGGACGAACTGCCCGCCGTCTTCGGCCTGGATCGGCCCCTTCACCTCGACCGCTTCGCCATCGAAGGGCTTCGAGCCGCAGGTCGCCTCATCGAGCAGGTCAGCGAGATCGGCCACGATCCCGCCGGTCTGCTCGGTTCTCACCACCGCCACATCAGGGGTTTCCAGCGCCATCGTGAGACGGAACCCGGCCGGCAGTGCCTCCACGTGGAAGGCGTCCATGTCTCGTGGCTCCGCGGTGTACGGGTACCATACACTCGGGTCGAGGCCGAAGATGCGCTCGCGGTCGTAGGCGCGCCAGCCGGGAATCGTGCCGGGCAACCGGACCTCCGCAACGCCGGTGATCGTCCGGCTGATCTCCCGGTCTCCCCACATGAGCCTGTGATCGGCGGTGCGGGCGGCCCGCTCGCCGCCGGCTGTCCTGAGCGGGAAGAAGACATCGGCCGGCCAAGCACTGTCCATGTCGATGTCGACCCGCTGCTCCTGCCAGAACCTGGTCTCATCGTAGAACTGGCGAGAGAAACCGACCGGGTTCTCGATCTGGCCGGCGTTCGGCTTGAGAGTGGGGATCACGCCCCAGTGCTGGTACGCCTCGTTCCAGGCGGCGTAGAGCTGGCCGCTGGTCGGCGGCGCACAGCCGAGGTAGCCATAGATGATCGTGTGGGGACGCAGCAGGTATGAGCTGATCGGGTGAGCCATCCGGAGCTGGGAGCGGTTCCAGGTGCCTTCGGTGTGGCTGATCCCCCAGGCGTGTCGCTGAGCGAAGGCCTCGTGGAGGCACGTGATCTCGTTCAGCCCCTCGCCGCTCAGCGCGACACCCGGCAACGCCTCCCGCAGCTCCCGGTGGAGGGCGATGTTGCCCTGGATCATGGTCTGCCCGTCGATCGGGCCGTTGTGGTCGTTGTAGATGACGAGCGTCTGATCGAGATGCAGGGCGTCGATGTCGTAGCGCTCGCAGAGCTCCTTCATCCGCGAGATGAAGAGCTCCCGCCACGGCTTGTGCGCGGGGTTGATGTAGGCAAACTTGATGATCGGATCGGCCCGCTCCCACAGCCACCAGAGCTTGTCGTGATTCCCCCACGGGCTGCGGCACTGGAAAGGCTCGAACTGCTCGTACAGCGGGTTGAGCGGATCGACGCCGAAGTAGTTCACGTGGGGCATGACGCGGTAGCCGAGCTCGTGGGCGCGCTTGACGAAGGGCTCGAACTGGTCAAACGGGTCGTCGTAGGCGGGGTAATCGCGGTCGTACCCGGCCCGGCGCCAGGAGGGGACATACAGGAGCGTCTGCTCGGGGTCGAGGCGCTCGGTGAGGGCCTCGATGGCTGAGATGTCCATCCCCATGATCACAACGCACCGGATGTCCTCCACCCACGCCGGTTGCTGATCTTCGACGCGGGTCGGCCCGAGGTTCTCGACCATCCAGTCTCGATAGCGTCTCGCTGGGACGCGCCAGTCGCCCTCGTACACGTTCAGGCGCCACTTCGTCGACTCGCATGTTGTGAGATCATCGAAGGGTGCGTAGTTGATCGTCGTGAGGCCGAGCCGCCAGCCTTCGCTGCTGTGGTTGACGGTCAGGCGCTTGAACCGGCCGACCGCATCCTCGGCCCAGACGTAGAAGCCGCGGCTCTCGCCCTCGACGATGACGAGCTGGGCCTCCCAGCCGATGGGGTAGTCAAAGGTGTGGGAAGCGCCGGGCGAGTCTTCGGTCAGCTTGATACCCGAGCGCCCGGGGATGATGATGTTCATGTCCAGGGGGATGGTGCCGATGGCCCACTCGACGCCCCAGACGGCGGGTTGGGGCGACTCGCAGGTCTGGGTCAGCAGGAGGTCGCCGGACTCGGCGTCGATCTCGTACGTGTTGACCACCGATGCCCCCGGCAGATCGGTGAAGTCCTGGTAGCGTCGCGTGGCCTTCCCGTCGGGCCGGAGCAGGGCGGGCCCGAGGTCGTCTTGGGCCCAATGGTCGGCGCCGACACGATGGATGCCGAGGCCTTGCGTTGGCGGGCCGCCGCCGACAAGGACGTTCCCGGCGGCGTCCTTCAGGGAGGTCAGCGCGCCGCGATCGAAGGAGGCCTCAAAGCCGTTCGCCGCGACCTTCAGGGGCTCGGCGTGGGCGCAGAACACGCCGGCCAGTAGCAGGACTGCTATGGACTGGGCCATGAGCGCACACCTCAGAGCTTTCTTAGCCTGATAGCGACGTCGGTCTCCAGCGCCGGGAGGGTGAGCGTGAGCCGGCGACGCTCGACGGTGACCGTCTCGGTCCGCGATGGCTCTCCCTGCCACGTGTCCCACCACTCCGCCTGGTACTGGCCGCTCGGCAAGCCTCTCAAGGTCAGCCGGCACGGGTCCACCGGCTTGACCTCAGCGTTCCCGGCGTGGTTGTACCAGGAGCTGTCGCGGTTCTGCAGCCACACCATCGCCAGCCCATTCGTCTTCATCCCGGCTACGAGTAGGTTGGGCTTGTCGAGCACCTGGCAGCCGGTGAAGGTGTAGGCTGGGACCCGGACCCAGTCCTTACCGAAGTTCTCCATGCGGATGCGGTGCTTGCCGGCAGCGATGGGCACCACGATGTCCTCGTCGTAGGTCGTCTCCCACAGGTTCCACTGCTCGCGCCATTCGCTCTGCTTGCCCAGGCCTTCTGCGCAGGGGAGGTCTCGCTCCAGCGTGAGTTCATCGTCAACCCAGATGCGCAGGAGGCCCGAGTTGGAGACGACGCTGACGTGGGCGATGAACTGGCCATCTTTCGGGTAATCGACGACGAAGGTCGGCGGGTTCTTGAGGTCTTCGTGGCCCTGACCGTGGAGTAATTGCTGCGGCTGGCGGCCGTCCCGAACGGTGCCATCGGGCAGCACCACGAACTCACTGTGCTCCGGCTTGCCCCACTGACTGCGCGTGGCGACCAGCGCGTCCCGCGTCTCCGGCTCCCGGTCCTGGTCGATGTACTCCGGTTCCGTCGTCTCCAGCGGCTCCCACCTGGCTGTCCCCAGCGGCAGGCCCTCAGCGAACCGGGCGAGCGCGGTGAAGTGGAAGTAGAGATCCAACTTGTCGATGTAGCGCTCGTGCCACCACGGCATCGGGCCACCGGCGGCGAAGCTGAACAGCCCGGACCAGAGCGCGTTGTGGATGCCCCAACCTTCGGGGTCCTTGTCGGCGGTTGTGGTGTGGCTGCGGATGCCGAACTCCCCGAAGATGTGGGGCTTGTCGAAGGTGTGCCACTGGTGCAGGCAGTAGTCACGCACCGGTACAGCGACGTTGCCGTCGTCGTTGGTGTAGCAGTGGGTCTGGACGATGTCGATGT
>CBFDAZ010000539.1:0-4463 GCA_965602825.1 uncultured bacterium | reverse complement strand
CCCAGAGCGGCCTTCACGTCGTTGCGGTTCAGCGCCGTCGAGTAGAGACTGGAGATCGTTCCGTCGAGGAATAGAGCGTTGTCGCACCCCAGCTCATCGCGGAAGAACGTGGCGAACTCGTGGAAGTTCACCGGATCCTCGGAGATGGCGAACACCACCTCCTCGGCAGAGACGACGCCGACGCCATTCCGGATCAGCCGCGACTTCGAGTTCGCGCCGAACGCCGGATGGAGCTGCCCGTCGATCACCAGCATCGGCCCGGACTGAGTGGCGAGCGAGGTGCTGGGCTTGATGGTGGGGTAGGTCGATGACTCGACCACGACCGCCCCGGAGTCCGTGATGGCGAAGACGCCGTTGGGGCGCAGGCAGAAGTTGCTCCGGCCACGGGCGAGGTTGAGCGGTCGGAGCTGCTCCCCGTGTTCGACGTAGAGGCCGACGGGCGAGGAATCCTCCAGATACATCCCGGCGTTCATCGCGAAGACGAGCTTGCGCCCCCGTTCTCGCAGCCAGGCGTCCAGCGCCGAGAAGCTCCGGAACGGCTTGCCCGCCTCGTCGCGCCAGAAGAGCTCGAGGCTGTGCGTGGTGAGGTCCACGCGGCACACAGTGAACCGTCTTTCGGCAAACCGGACCGTCGCAATCTCCGGCTCTGGGCGGGGGCGTCCGACGGTCACTTCGGTTGCCGGCTCCGCGTCATCCTCGGGTTCGTGGCGGCACCCACCGGTCGCTGCCGCGAAGATCGCGAGCAGCGCGAGGACGCAAACACACGGGCGGGCGAGGCGCGTGGGCGTCGGGATGGTACGGTGACTCGGCGTGAGATGGCTCTGCAGGCCGACATCTCCTCTCGACGACTGCTGGCGGCACAACTGCGAGGCCGGTGCCGCTGTGAACGGGAGGCCCTGGCCTCATGTATAGACCTCCCCGAGGGCCGATGTCAAACAGCTTGGGTTGAGTGGAGCCAAACGCTGAGAAACAGAGCGGAAAAACGGGGACAACAACGGGGACAGTCACCCATTCTCCTGCGCCACCCACAGTGCCTGGCAAGCGCACATGCAGTTGGCGCGAGGAAGCCGGTTGTCTCCTGGCGGGAGATGGCTGAATGTCCCCGGTTCCGCGAGGGCCCGTAGACCGTTCGGTCGCTCCCGGGCAGTGTTCGGCCCGCCGTTCTGCGTCGGTCAGAAGGCTGTGCCGGCTGGCCGGCCACGAGACCACAGGGACAAGCAACCCGGTCTCTTCTGCCTTCGATACCGCTGCGGCGATCGGCCATCCATAGGTCGGAGCACCAGCTCAGCGGAGGCTGACACGCAAGGTCAACGCGTTGGGTCTAGAGGTACGTACGGCACCCCGGCCTGTGCGAGGGGGGCAAAGACTTTTGGGGCGTTGGGCTGCGCGGCATGAACCTGGTCATTGACGTCGCCAAGCATGCCACGATGATTACCGCATTCGTCTTCGTGATGATGCTGGTGATCGAGTACCTCAACGTCCAGACGAGCGGAGGGTGGCAAGAGCACGTCGCGCGGCACAGGTGGGGCCAGTACATCCTCGCGGCAGCCCTCGGCGCGGTCCCCGGGTGTCTGGGCGCCTTTGCTGTGGTGGCCATGTACTCCCACGGGGCGCTGACGGTCGGAGCGGTGGTCGCGGCAATGGTCGCTACGAGCGGCGATGAGTCCTTCGTCATGTTGGCGATGATCCCCAGGCAGGCTCTCACCATCACCGTGGCGCTCTTCGCGTTGGGCGTGGTAGCCGGCGCCGCAACCGATGCCGTAACACGCCGCGGGAAGTCCTGGCAACTGCCTCCCTGCGATGGGCTTGAGCTGCACGTGGATGAACGCTGCACGTGCTTCCCGCGCGGCCAGATACTCCACCAGTGGCGCAAATGCGCACCACATCGAGGCATCCTGGCAGTCGCTCTCGCGCTGTTCGCTGCTGCACTCGTGCTCGGTGATGTTGGGCCCCATCAGTGGAACTGGATCCGCGTCACGCTTCTTGTTGTGTCCGTGGTGGCGCTCTTCATCGTCAGTACGGTGCCGGACCATTTCCTTGAAGAGCACCTGTGGCACCACGTTGCACGCAAACACATTCCGCGCGTCTTCCTCTGGACGCTCGGCGCCCTGCTGGCGATACATGTCCTTACCGACTCGCTCCATCTGGAGGGGACGATCAGAGAGGGCCAATGGCTCGTCCTTCTCATCGCCTGTGTTCTTGGGGTCATCCCCGAGTCCGGCCCTCACCTCGTCTTCGTGACGCTCTACGTACAAGGCGCCGTTCCGCTCAGCGTCCTGCTCGCCAGCTCCATCGTGCAGGACGGGCACGGCATGCTCCCTATGCTGGCCCACTCGGGGCGGGCCTTCTTGGCGATCAAAGCGGCCAACTTGGTGGTCGGCTTGGCGTGCGGTGCGCTCGCGATGGCTATGGGGCTGTAGCGTGCTCCGTGGGGAGTCTGACCCGCGGCCCCTCCACCGCGTAGGACAGACGGTGGCCATACCGCCCCTCGGCCTGCCTCGCCAAGCCATCCGGGCGGGCACTGGGATGCCTTTGCACTGCGGGAACCGAGACCAGACCCCGAGCGTAGCAGGCTAGCGACCGGGGAATGCCGAGCCCCGACTGAATCGTACCCGGGTCGGCCCAATCATGGAAGCTCGGCGGGAATGGGGAGGCCAGTGTTGAGTTCTTGGTTACCCAACATGCTCTGGCCAGTTGTGTCCGCTCTGTTGGCGATTGCTTTGGCATGGATGGCGCTGCGGCGACGAGGAGAGGTCAAGCTGCCAGCCTCCGACTGCTGGCGCATAGCTGCTGAGGACGCGCTGAAGGTGATCGTGGAACTTGAGCGGGACGAGCAGCCCGTCGGCGTGGAGTTGCTGGCCGCTGCGTTGGCCATCTCAGACCCCTTGGCTGAGGCGGTAGTCGAGGTTCTGGTCGCGTCCGGCTGGGCGGAAGAGGACACCAACGGAGCCCTGCGGCTGACCGAGCGCGGGCGAGCGCGGGCTACTCATCTTGTCCGCGCCCATCGGCTCTGGGAGCAGTATCTGGTAGAGCGCCAGGGGATGTCCCTCGAAGCTGTGCACGCCGAGGCCCATCGTCGCGAACATGCGACAACCGCAGAACGCGCTGCTGACCTTGACGCTGAGCTGGGCCACCCGGTTCGCGACCCGCATGGTCACGTAATCCCCAACCCGGGAGGGCGCCTCCCACAGACTGGTGGCGCCTCGTTGACCCAGGCCGCTGTCGGCAAACGCTTGCGCATCCTCGACGTGGCCGACCACCCCCTCCCTCTGTTCTCCCAGCTCTTGGCAATGGGCCTGACCCCGGGGACTGAGATAGAGCTTGCCTCAAGGGAGCCACGACGGCTGTGGGTGAAAACCAATGGCGAGCCAATGGCTCTTGCGCTTGAGGCTGCTGAGCGTGTGCGTGCGGCGCCCGTGCCGGCGCTATCTGTCCCAATGGGTGAGCTGCCACCGGGCGGCCGGGGGAGAGTGGTGGAAACGACCGGCGGAGGCACGCACCAGCGACGCATGTTGGATATGGGCCTGGTGCCCGGCGCCCAGGTGAGCGTGTTGCGCACGGCTCCGCTTGGCGATCCGGTGGAGTACCTGGTCAAGGGCACCGCCATCTCGATGCGTCGCAGCGACGCGAACACTGTGTTGGTAGAGGAGGAAACGGGGCCCGAGGATGGCTGAGCAGAAGGCGGTAACCGTCGCTCTGGCGGGCAATCCCAACGTTGGCAAGAGCACGCTGTTCAACGCTTTCACCGGTAGTAGCCAGCACACGGGCAACTGGCCCGGCAAGACGGTTGAGCGCGCCTCGGGTCATTTCGAGGCGCAGGGACGCACTATCCACGTCGTGGACTTGCCAGGAACCTACAGCCTGGCAGCACAGTCACCCGAGGAGGTCATCGCCAGGGACTACATCGTTAGTGAAAACCCCGATGTGATCATCAACATCGTGGACGCAACGAATCTGGAGCGCAACCTGAATCTGACGCTGCAGGTCCTGGAGCTGACCAGCAAGGTCGTCGTTGCGCTCAACTTCATGGACGAGGCTGAGAGGGGTGGGTGGGAGGTGGATCTGATGATGCTGAATGCAGCCCTCGGCGTGCCCGTGGTGCCCATCGTTGCCGTGAGGCGTGAAGGCATTCAAGAGCTGCAGGCAGCGATGGTCGACGTGGCTGACGGCGAGCGGGAGATGGACCCGGTCTCGGTCGATTACGGGGTTGTGGTTGAGAAACACGCTGCAGATCTGGAAGCCGACCTGCTGCGCATCGGTGTAACCGAGCGACGTCGCTACCTCGCACTCAAGCTCCTCGAGGATGACCCTGAGATCGCGCAAGCTCTTCGGAAGGGCCTCTTGCCGGCCTTCTACACCAGAGCCACGAACGCCAAGAGCTCCGTATCGGCGGAAGACCTCCGGAAGATCCTGCAGCGCGGGGTGCGCTTGCGCGAGGGAAGCAAGCCGGACGCGAAGGTGGA